>CAZQFZ010000197.1:0-1529 GCA_964592635.1 uncultured Rhizobium sp. | reverse complement strand
GCTCTTTTACCGAAATGGAAATCTACCGTAAGATTTTACAACAAGAGGGCTTGACGGTAAGTGTTGAATAAAACCAATTTTATGAAAAAAATTCCCGCTTATTATCTTTTCGCACTTGTCGTTTTTATGGCACTCAACGCTTGCCGAAAAGTGGAAACAAATCCGGAGTTACAACCGGAAAGTGCCAAATTATTCAATATCAACGATGTTCCTGAAATTAGATTGCAGTTTTCCCTTGCGGAGTGGAATAGGTTGCTGGCTAATTATGATTTGAATCCTAAAAATGAAACTAATGTGGTTTCTAAATTTACTTATACCCTCAACGGTAAAAACACCAGTTTAGACAGTATTGGCGTAAAACTACGGGGCAATAGTAGTCGAAGAAGACCCGAAGGCTCATTTGGCCAAAGCCACAATACAGTTAATCCCGAATGGAATCATTGTCATTTCGGATTGGATTTCACAAAGTACAAATCGGGAAGGTATTTCAGTGGTTTGGACAAATTGATTTTGAAATGGTTTAAAGATGACGCCAATTATGTCCGAGAAATTTATTGTTACGATCTTTTTAAAAGATATGGCGTGTGGACTGCGCCCCGTGCCTCTTATACCAAACTGAGTATTTACGTGGAGGGTGATAGCAAACCCGCATATTACGGAGTATACTCAATGATTGAACAGATAGATTCCTATTTCATCGCCTACCGCGAAAAATTATGGGGTCCGGGGGTAGGAAATTTATGGAAGTGTACCTATAATTTTAATGGTCCAGCCGATTTGGTAAGCATAAAAGATATGGGAGTGGAAGATGTGAAGCTCGACCCTTCAAAACAAATAAGTCTCAGTTAGAAACGGCGAAAACAGAACTCAGTACCTTCATTACCAATCTGAACACCAAAACTGGGGCAGACTTCGAGCAATGGATTGCTCAAAAGATGGATGTAGATTTGTTTCTCAAAACCTATGCAGTGAATGTAATGGTTGGCATGTGGGATGATTACTGGGGGAATGGGAATAACTACTATTTATATTTCAGCCCCAACGGCAAGGTATATTTTATTCCTTATGATTACGACAATACACTTGGTACATCCTTATCCAGTTACTATTTCAATACCGGCACTCAAGATGTATTAAATTGGGGTAAAATGAATGAAAGTCCGTTAATTACTAAAATTCTTCAAATCGAGAAATATCGTAACAAATACAAATCGTACATCACAGAACTAGCCAGCCCGGGCAAGAATTTATTCAACGCAGAGAGCAGTATGTCGCGAATTGTACAATGGCAAAACATGATTAGCCCTTATGTGGCCAACGATACGGGCGAAGATATGAGCATTCAGGACTTACCGGCATATTGGGGAACCGAATCCTATTATCGTTTGCTAAGCGGTAATGATGCAGCCGGACAAAACGGATCGGCCAATTATTTTAAAACCAGGATTAAAAACATTCCCTGGTTAAATTAAATTATTCCAATCCGTCTATCTTGATGGAAACCTTTCCCTTGGCCACCATCATGGCCA
>CAZQFZ010000196.1:0-1561 GCA_964592635.1 uncultured Rhizobium sp. | reverse complement strand
GTTAGTTATAGCGATATCATGAATATGACATCTAAACAAGTAGATGCCTTAAATGCAGTGATAGAAGAGAACTTGGAAACTACAAAGAAATCGAAAATGCCGTTTTTTTGATTTGAGAGAAGTGTCTCGCTTCGCTCACCACTTCTAATAGATGTCCCTCTAACGAGTGACATCTATTTCTTTTTTAGCGTTCATGTATAGTCGCATACACGGTAATCTTATTTGACTTGTTTTATTTGATTACTAGTTATCTATAAAAAACTAACTGGTCACTCAAAAGCGGAGCGCTGAGTGGTCAGTTAGTGGTATTGAGCGCAGCGAGATACCACTTCAGTGATAAAATAATATTTAAGGGATACGGTACATTTTTAGCGTAAACGGACCTACTGCCGAAACAGTATAAACCAGGACTCGTCATAGTTTATCAGGTCGATGGCTGGTATTATCAGATACCCGTGACGTTTGTTCCTCGTAACGTTTTGTGTCATGACTGTCTTTCTTATTGACCCCTCATGATGGCTCTTAACCACGGCTCACTGTCCGACCACACTCTCATCCAAGAGCGTCCCGATGATTAATTCGGGCCTATTACTTCCGTCACACCAGGCAGATAATTTTACGCTGTTTATCACGATAAGCGGATCAAATTGTTTGAAAAATGGAATCCAATCAAAAGATCATCTGCCGCCTGTTTATTCCCTTGGCTGTGTCTGCCGTCTCATTCGATAAAAAATGAGAATTATGAATCCTCTAAATTTGTAGAGTCCACATAATCGGGAGGGCTAGGTCATGGCCCCTGTATTTGCTAAGGATAAAGTCATCACGACTCTATCGTCCACTTAGCGCGGATTTTAAACTATGAAGGAGTCGTCTCTTCTTTGAAGTTCTCTAATCAAGTCGTCCAATAAGTGATCTTCATTGATATTCAAAATAGCCCACTGTAAATAATCCATCGGCAAATCACGAAATTCGTAATTTTTATATTTGCCAAATGGCATTAATTTACGTCGAAGTCTAGGAATCGAGTATCCTTGTGCCAAAGAACTCTTCAAACCACGCTGAGTAGACAACGTTCTTTGTCTTGCTGATTTTGCGTAATTCTTTTTGGCCATAGTTTAATTATTGTGTAGTGCTGCTCGCACGAGTTATCAACTTAGTTTTTAGAAAGGGATTTTAGTATAGATGTGTTATATTCAAAGAATTTTTCAAATGAGTAGATCATCCAATCACCATGGGCATCATCACGATAAATCATATGACTTGATGTTTTATCCCATGGAAGATTGGCTTGAACAGCTACGTAACGACCCTTGCGATTGATTTTCATAAAGAGAATCGACACGTCTGAGTTGTCAGCAGCATCCATCAATTGCTTTAACCAGGACGCTAACACAGCGCTGCCAGTGAACAATTGATGAAACCCGAAGTCGGCATAGAATTTGCATTCACAGTTCAGTAGCGGAAAACTCTCACCGGGTATGATGTCTCCCTTGAAACTACGGACCTGATTTTCGTGAAGCACAGTTCTACGATGACTGTTGCTACCACCAGTGTATGCGCC
>CAZQFZ010000195.1:0-1654 GCA_964592635.1 uncultured Rhizobium sp. | reverse complement strand
CATACATTGCAAAGGTCGAGCAAGTAACTCAATTTGAAACTCAAAACCAACAGCTTCAAAACGAAGAAATTGAACAAGCGATCAATCCGGAAGTGGTATGATTAAGCTAATTAAATTTTCTGGCGAGTGGATTATTTCAGAAATTGAAGAGTTGCCAGAAGTTCAGTTTGGAGATCCTGATTGTGTGTTAAAATATCCATATCAAGTGGAAGGAAATTGTCTTGGTCCTTGGCCAGCGTATTCGGATGAAAGAGAAATTATTATTCGTTCATCTGATATTACTGTAATAACTGAACCCAAAAAATTTCATTTATCGCAGTACGCTGCCTCGGTAGATCAAGAGCGTAGCCAAATTGCAAATCAAATTGAGGAAGAATGAAGTTTTACACCAGTGTTGAACAATCCGGAAATAATGTTCTGGTTCGTGGTTATGAAAATGGTAAACAATTTAAAGATAAAATTCAATTCAATCCAACACTATATCTTCCATCCGGCAAACCAACTGGATGGAAGACTCTTGATGGAAAACACGTTCGCCCAGTAAAACAGGGGTCAATCCGTGATGCAAAACAGTTTATAGAAGAGCACAAAGATATTGAAGATTTTCAAATTTGTGGTCAAACTAGATTTTTAAATCAATATATTTTTGAAGAATACCCAGAGGATGAAATTGAGTACGATATTAATCAAATACGTGTATTCACAATTGATATTGAAACTGGAGCTGAAAATGGGTTTCCTGATATAGAATCTGCTGATCAACAGATTTTAGCTATAAGCATTAAAGACAGTTATTCGAAAAGGATAACTGTCTTTGGAGCAAAGCCATTTGATAATACAGATCCTCAAGTGGACTACATGCACTTTGAAACTGAAACTGGATTATTAAAAGGATTTCTTCATTGGTGGTCCACAAATTATCCTGATGTTATTACTGGTTGGAACGTTCAACTTTTTGATATTCCATATATTTTACGCAGAATAGAAAGAATCATTGGCGAAAAAGAAGCCAGAATGATTTCTCCTTGGGATTCTATTTTGTGTAGAGAAATTTTTATCAAGGGAAGAAAAAATATTGCCTATGATATTATGGGCATATCTACTTTAGATTACCTTGAGTTGTATAAAAAATTTACGTATACAAATCAAGAATCTTATCGTTTGGATCATATTTGTTATGTTGAATTGGGAGCTAATAAATTAGATCATAGTGAGTATGATACATTCAAAGAATTTTATGATAAAAATTGGCAAAAATTTATTGAATATAATATTCATGATGTTCGATTAGTCGATCAACTGGACGACAAAATGAAACTTATTGAACTTGCATTTACTATGGCGTATGACGCCAAAGTAAACTTTGAGGATGTATATTCTCAAGTTCGAATGTGGGACAATATCATTTACGTTTATCTTGCAAAACAAAATATTACGATTCCCCCAAAACGGGAGAGTAGAAAAGACAACAAATATGCTGGGGCATTTGTAAAAGAACCAGTTCCCGGAGTGTACGATTGGGTAGTGAGCTTTGACTTAAATTCACTATACCCGCATTTGATTATGCAATATAATCTTTCTCCAGAAACACTACAGGAATACCGTCATCCAACAGTAACTGTAGATAGATTGTTAAACCAAGAACTGGATCTTT
>CAZQFZ010000194.1:0-1657 GCA_964592635.1 uncultured Rhizobium sp. | reverse complement strand
TACAGAGTTTGCAGTGTCCCATTTTCGTCAGGTCAGTATTTCCCCACAGGGTTCTATAAATAAAAAGGAGGAGGGTCACGAAGTACGGCTAGGACCTCAATGACGAGAAGGAAGTTTTTTAAACCGTTTTGGTTTTGTGCGTAATGAATAGAAAATGATTTTTTTCAGCTCTCGAAAAGCACAACCGCTACCTTAATAACATGCCTATTCTAGCAGAAATGCCATACGGAAGTTCAAATTCGTCATAGCGCTGTGGACCCATATCCAATCCAAAAACCCAATTGTTTTTGCTCAAATAGCTTATTCCCAAAGGAAAGTGTAAAGTTTGATCAGGATTAAAATAACCTATTGAAATTCCAACTTGTACACCAGCTTTCATCGAAAATCTGCCAGGCCTTAATGCGGGGTAATAGGCATTGATTCCAGTACCCACACCCAATATGCCAGCTGTTACTTCTCCTGACAACCAAGGTGTGAAAAGGAATTCATAGACAAAACCAGCGAATGGATTTATTATTCCAATTCTTCCGCTAACTAGATGTCGCATTTTTGTTGGATCAGGATTTTTGGCATTGGCTACGTCATAGCCCATACGTATACCCACATTTGCTGTGAAGTACATTTGAAACAAACTGTTTTCGTAGCCAAGGTAACTTGGATTGTCCAACCACAGAGGTCCTATTGATAATGACGATGTAATGTTTTGCCTATCCCAGTAATGAATTCCAATTGGCATATATAAAGCATATCCTTCGTTATCGGTAACATATTCTAAGTCTTCGTCATAAATACCCATTGATTCCCACAGCCAACTACCTTGTATACCTGCGGAAAACAGGACTTTATGGGTTTTTGGATCGTTGATAAAGTAGCGAAATCCGCTGCCAAAGCTAAACGCTCCTGCTCCTAATACCACACTGCTTTTGTGCGAAAGCATTTGACTGTATTGTAAACCCAATGGATACCCCATAGGGTCCAACAATCCTATTTCCAGGCTTTGTGATGGCATTGAGGTGCGGGAATAAGCTACTTTTTCATCTTGTCCATAGACTAATACGACATTGATGAATAATATAACGCTGGAGAACAGGAATTTACGCCCAAATTCTTTCATTTGGCGAGCGTAATTAATTGTTTTTGAATTCAACACACCCCCATACATTTTCATTGTGCGAATGGTTGTAAGCGGCGAATTTCATGTTGATTTTTGTTTTAGATCGACAAGAGTTTCATTATAAAACATTGAAGATTAATGATTTAGTTGAAAGTTATATTTAATTTTTTTAAATTCTAATAGAATGATTTTTCAAAAATAATAATATTGATAGATGGTGTGTCATTTTAGTAAATAATAAACCACATAGTTTAGCTGATGATAATGTGACGTCCTCCCTATACTTCGGACGCTTTTAATTAGAGATTTCAGCGATGGAAATACCCTTTGATTTTGGAGGTGTGCAGTAATTGTGCATTTGGGGCACGAAATGGGGAGAGGCAGACAGGTCAATGGAGGTTTTTTGGGGGAGGGTGTTAACTCGGGTTCGATGTAGTGCCGTTGGTACGATAGGAGTTCAAAAATGCGTGTCCATAGCGTAGAATAAACCTGCGATTTTCAATTTACTATCAAGCAAATGGTCACTTTTATCATTTTGTCAGT
>CAZQFZ010000193.1:0-1714 GCA_964592635.1 uncultured Rhizobium sp. | reverse complement strand
AATTCCGGTATGGGATCGCCGCAGTTTGAAGCACTTCGTGAACTATTTCCTCTGAAATCAGAGCGAATTTTTCTAAATAATGGAACCATGGGAATTACCCCTTATCCAGTGCTACAAGCCGTTCAAAATGAATATAAGAACATTGCCGAAAACGCAGCCTATCCCGCACATAATGGTTCTTTAGAAGCTGCATTAGCGAATATTGTTGGTGCAAAAGCCCACGAAATTGGAATCACCAAAAACGTTAGCGAAGGAATCAATCATATTTGTTGGGGAATTCCCTTAAAAAAAGGCGACGAAGTTCTGATGACTACACACGAGCACGTTGGCGGTTGTGCTCCTTGGTTGCATCGTGCAAAACTCGACGGAATCGTAATAAAAACCTTTGAAATTGGGTCAACGGCCGCAGAAACATTGAATCGATTTGAAAAAGCTCTTACTTCAAAAACCAGAGCCTTTGCAATCCCACACATTCCCTGCACCATTGGACAAATTTTGCCCATCAAAGAAATGTGTTCCATTGCCCGTTCCAAGAACATCATTTCCTGTGTAGATGGAGCCCATCCACTAGGAATGATTGAATTCAATGTAAAAGATTTAGGTTGTGATTATTACGCTGGATGTTTTCACAAATGGGTACTAGGACCCATTGGAACTGGCTGGTTATACATCAACGAAGAGCGGTTATCTCAAACCAAAATCACCCATGTGGCAGCCTATAGCTTGGATAATTTTAATATGAATCAAATTCCACCTATGCTCTCCGATCCCATAAACAAAGCATCGAGATATAGCTATGGCACATTTGCTGGTCCACTTTGGGTAGGTGCAGAAAAATCACTGGAATTGTACCAGAAAATTGGTCCCAAGAATATAGAAAATCAAGTAAAGTCGTTGTCAGGCTATTTACAAGAGCAACTATTGGCCATTGGCGACGGAATTCAAATGCTTACTCCTACCGAAGATATTTCCAGAGGTGCACAAATTGGTTTCAAAATCAACACCCAAAAAACCAAAAAAGAAAATCCCAATTCTGGATTCGTGAATCATGCTCGTTCCAAAGGAATCATTTTGCGACATGTAGCAGAAAATGGTTTGGATTCCATCCGAATTTCTACCCATTATTACAACACCCGAAATGAAATAGACCAATGTGTAAATCTGTTAAAGGAGTATGCGTTTAGTTAGATTGCCTAATTTTCATTGCGGTTATATAGGTAAATTTGCTATCCAGAAATAGAGAAATGGAAGAGAATGTAGTTTTAACCAATAAACAAAAAGCCGAAAATATTATTGAACGCTGGAATGCGGGGCAAACTACATTTGAAATCACCACTTCGGGAAGCACAGGCAATCCTAAAACATTTCAATTAGAAAAGGATTCCCTCATTTGGAGCGCCCATCAAACACTTAAACATTTTATTTCTATTCCGGAGAAACAACTCATTTGTTTACCCCTGAATAAAGTGGGTGGCTTCATGCAAATTATTCGGAGTTTAGTTTGGAATCAACCGTTTTTCATTGTTGAACCCAGTTCGAATCCCTTATTAAACGAAGATATTCCGATGGATTGTAAAATTGCTTCTTTTACACCCCACCAACTATTTCATATTTTAAAGAAGGATACCTCGAGAAGAAAATTAGCCCAATTCCGAAATATACTTATCGGAGGAGGAGAAATCCCTCAAGAAATAGAAGAACAGTTGATTCGTGA
>CAZQFZ010000192.1:0-1742 GCA_964592635.1 uncultured Rhizobium sp. | reverse complement strand
TTGAATGGTTTTCAAAACCCGAGAATTTATCGCGGTACAAACACGATATTTACAATATCTAATTCGCTTTTTCGAATTCTTTTATCTCTTCTTGATTTTTTGAATTGCTTTATCCACCATACTTCGTATATCATCGGATAATCGGAAGTTATATATAACGAAAATACTTCCCCCGAAAAACAAGATTGATTTTAGTGCGAAATACAACACACTTAAATTGGATAGTGGATTTATTTTCCATAGTTCCGCCAAACCAAATACGGCACAGAACAGTAGAACAGATTTCCACAAACCCACCGAAAAGGGTGTCAACTTAAAAATATTCCAAATCAATATTACCACCACCGTACTGCTAGCAGCCCAAGTACCAGCGGTTGCAATGGCCGCGCCCTCAATTCCCCAAATGGGAATGGCCCAATTATTTAGTAAAATCCCAACAATAACGGCTGTTACATTCACCAGCAAGGAAAGGTAATACCTGTGCGAAAATGTAAGAATAGCACTAGAATTTCCCTGCATCAATATTATCAGTTTCCCTAACCCCAAAAACAGTAAAGCCCATTTCCCTCCAACATACTTTTCGCCGTTGGGCATTAGGGTATAAAAAAAGTCAATATTGATCCATAAAAGCAATAAGACTAAAGCCCCTAAAACAAATTGATTCAAGCTGGTTTTTTCATATAACCGCTTCATTTCAAATGTATTGCCTGCATGCATTGCTTCTGATAATTTGGGATTTGAGATCTGCAAAATACTGCGAGTGGGTATTTCAATCAAAACGGCCATACTTACCGCAATGCGATAAATTCCCGTATCCGAAAATCCCTTCAATGAGCTAATCATAACAAAATCCAAACGCTGAACAATCATGTTGGCCGTGTACGTAAAAAAAAGATACAGTGTGTATTTGGCAAACTCAGATTTCAGTCCTGGTGTTTCGTTGATGAATGCTATATTGGGTCTAAAACCCATATTTGTGTTTCTGAGAATGTAAACCAAATTCAAAATGGCCACAATGGCGTAAACCGCTGGCACCAAATGAACAGCATGATTAAAGGGTAAAAACTGAATGAAATACAACCATCCTATCAATCCCAAAAAAATACGCACAGCATTTTCTCTTAAGAATGAAGCCCATATAATACTGCCAATAGAGGCCGAAAAAACCTCAAAAACATTGTTGTAAACGAAAAAGAAAATAAACGGTAACAACCACAAATAATAAGGTTCAAAATCAGAGGAACTGTTTCCAACATACTTCATAATTGGGTCTTGAAATAACAAGAGCACTGCCGACACAATTAAAAATCCCAAAAAAGGAATGAACAGCAACCAAAATCCTACACCGTTATGTCCCGAATCATTTTTGAATTTAGGGAAAAACTTCCAAATGGAATATCCAGTGCCCAATTGAGCAACACCAGCAAGCAACGCCCCCATCTCGATAAACAGCCCAATTATTCCATTTTCCGACTCCGTATAAACCAAAGGGAATAGATAAAAAGTGGTGAACAATCCAATTAAACTTCCGGAATAATTCACAACCGACGCCCAGAAACTTTGTTGAGCTATTTTACCTGACATTGTCACAAAGGTAAATGTAAACACCCTTTTTTTTTGAAATGCCGTAAAAATGTCCGTAATTCGCCTTAAAACAATTATACAACAATGAAAAAATTATTAATTCTCGCCTTGATTTCAGCTGGTGCAGTTGGTGTAATGCAAAGCTGTAAGAAAGACCC
>CAZQFZ010000191.1:0-1808 GCA_964592635.1 uncultured Rhizobium sp. | reverse complement strand
TGGCATATTATTACCAAACAAGATATTATTCAAGCTTTAGCCCATGTTTAAAACAGGGTGGCAGTACATTCAATCCCTATTATTTAAAAAGAACGACGTGAGTATTAAAATTAAAACCCCGGAACAAATTGAAGGAATACGAGCTAGCAGTAAACTGGCTGCTGCCACATTGAAATACATTGAACCTTTTGTAAAACCGGGCGTTACCACTCTTGAACTTGATACCTTGATTGAAAAGTACGTAAGAGAAAATGGAGCACTTCCGGCTACTAAAGGCTATAAAGGCTACAAACATGCATCTTGTATTTCTCCCAACGACGTAGTATGTCATGGGGTTCCGAATGCAACCGTTTTACAAGATGGAGATATCGTAAATATTGATGTTACCACTATTTTAAATGGATTTTACGGGGATACTTGCAAAATGTATTATGTAGGAACGCCTTCAGAGTACGCTGTGAAATTAGTAGAAACTACCAAAGAATGTCTGCGACTTGGGATGGCTGAATGCAAACCCGGTGCACGTTTAGGAAACGTTGGATATGCCATTGCTGAACATGCTCACAAACACGGTTACAGCGTGGTTTATGAGTTTTGCGGACATGGTGTGGGAATCAAATTCCACGAAGAACCTGACGTTCCTCATATCGCTGAAAAAAATACCGGTCCCATTTTAAAAGAAGGTATGATTTTCACCATTGAACCCATGATTAATGCGGGCAAAGCGCGTTGTAAAATCGATCGAAAAGATGGATGGACGGCTCGTACCATAGACGGACGATTAAGCGCACAATTTGAACACACGATTTTAATCACTGAGTCGGGTTGCGAAGCATTAACCGACGTTTACGGTGAGTTTTAATTTGTGGTGATAACTTATTGATTGTATTAAACATAGAAGCTAAAGTTATTGAGCGCCGAAGGCCTTTATAAAATTTCAATATAAAACCTAAAAACACGATAAACACATGGAAATACACGTTGTACACACTGGAAATTTTAAGTTAGACGGGGGAGCGATGTTTGGAGTGGTTCCCAAAACACTTTGGAATCGAATGAATCCAGCCGATGAGAACAATTTGTGTAATTGGGCCATGCGTTGTATGTTGGTGGTTTCGGGGGATCGTAAGATCTTGATTGATACCGGAATAGGCAATAAGCAGTCGGAAAAGTTCTTTGGACATTACCATCTAAACGGCGAGCATTCCTTGGAAGGTTCTTTGATGGATTTGGGATATTCGTTCAATGATATAACGGATGTTTTGCTCACGCATTTGCATTTCGATCATTGCGGTGGGGCGGTTTCGGGGGATGCAAATAGCGGTTATTTGCCGGTGTTTCAGAACGCCAAATATTATTGTACCAAAACACAATGGGATCACGCTTGTAATCCCAATCCCCGCGAAAAAGCATCGTTTTTAAAGGAAAATTTCATGCCTTTGATGGATGCCGGTGTAGTGGAATTTCTGGACGCTGGCGATATATTGGCGGACTGCATAGAAATAAGGGTAGTACACGGTCATACGGCGGGAATGATTACGCCGTTAATCCATTTACAGAATGGTAGAAAAGTGTTGTATGGAGCGGATTTGTTTCCCAGTTCTGCTCACATCAAACCGAATTTTGTAATGTCGTACGACATTGAACCCTTAAAAACCATGCAGGAGCGTGAAGAAACGAATCGTTTGGCATCGGAGCAGGGTTGGATTTACTTTTACGAGCACGATTTATCGGTAGAATCCTCCAGAGTTCACCTCAACGACAAAGGCCAATTCGAAGCATTGGATGGGGGTGATTTGGAGGGGATG
>CAZQFZ010000190.1:0-1820 GCA_964592635.1 uncultured Rhizobium sp. | reverse complement strand
CAAAAGTGGTGCAATATAGGTAAATTTTCAATTAGTGTCAAATAAACACTAACTAATGAGAATGATTTGATTTGTAAAAAGCTAGAGTGTTGAATATCTTTGCTGCGAATTATGTCACAATTGGCAAGTGTAAATCCTCACGTATCTACAGACTGTGTAATTTTTGGATTCAGTCAAGAATCGTTGAGGTTACTATTGATTCGCAGAAGCATCCCCAACAAAATTACGGAAACCGACGATATTCATTATGCATTACCGGGTGATTTGGTTCGCGATGATGAAAATTTGGACGAAGCGGCCAAACGGGTTTTGGCTGAGTTAACCGGTTTGAAGGGCATTTATTTGGAACAGTTTCAAGCTTTTGGTGACCCATTGCGTGTGGCAAAACAGAAAGACCGTTCTTGGCTCAAAAGTGTTCGTCAAGATCCGGATGCACGAGTTATTACGGTGGCATATATGGCCTTAATTGATTCTGGTAAAGTTAATTTACAACCCGGTTCTTTCTCGAAAGAAGCCGTTTGGATAAATATTCATGAAATTCCGGAATTGGCCTTTGACCACAATGATATATTTGAATCGGCGCTGAAGCAACTGCGGGAAATCGTGCAAATTCGTCCAATCGGATTTGAATTACTACCCGAAAAATTCACCATGAGTCAATTACAATCTCTGTACGAAACCATTTTGGAACGGGATTTAGATAAGCGAAATTTCCGAAGAAAAATGCTCAATAGTGGGGTATTGATTCCCCTCACAGAGAGGCAAATCGGTGTCAGCAACAAGCCTGCTCGGTTTTACATGTTTAACCGAGATATCCTTGAATCTAGAGGACAATCCATCATGAATTTACGCATGGACGGAAGTTTCTCTTTATTCAGTTGATTTCGTACCTTTGCACCTCTATTTTTAAAATTACATGTTAACAGTTTCAAACGTATCCCTTCGTTTTGGTAAAAGAGTTCTTTTTGAGGATGTAAATCTGAAATTCACTCGTGGCAATTGCTACGGAATTATTGGTGCCAATGGTGCCGGTAAATCCACATTTTTAAAGATTCTTTCTGGGGAAATTGAACCCAATACGGGTTCGGTGGATATGGAGCCGGGCAAGCGTATGGCAGTTCTTTCGCAAAACCACTTCCAATTTGATGAATTTCCTGTTTTGGAAACCGTAATTCGTGGGCATTCCAAACTTTGGGCCATCATGGAAGAAAAAGAACGCTTGTATTCAAAAGAAGATTTTACCGAAGAAGACGGAATCCGTGCTTCCGAATTGGAAGGTGATTTTGCAGAAATGGACGGTTGGAACGCAGAAAGCGATGCCGCTACCTTATTAAGCAGCTTGGGAATTATTGAAGAACACCACGGCAAATTACTGAAAGAACTTTCTGGTAATCAAAAAGTGCGTGTTTTGATTGCTCAAGCCCTTTTTGGAAATCCAGATGTGCTACTCATGGACGAACCTACCAACGACTTGGACGTTGAAACCATCCGTTGGCTGGAAGATTTCTTAGCTCAGTTCGAAAATACCGTTTTGGTGGTCAGTCACGACCGACATTTCTTAGACAACGTTTGTACTCACGTTTGCGATATTGATTTTAGCAGAATTAAAATTTTCTCTGGAAACTATACTTTCTGGTACGAAAGTTCTCAGTTAGCGTTACGTCAACGCAGTGATCAGAATAAGAAAGCAGAAGAGAAAAAGAAAGAATTGCAGGATTTCATTGCGCGATTCAGTGCTAACGTGGCGAAAAGTCGACAGGCAACCGCGCGTAAGAAGATGTTGGAGAAATTGGATATTGAAGAAATTCAACCAAGTACGC
>CAZQFZ010000189.1:0-1985 GCA_964592635.1 uncultured Rhizobium sp. | reverse complement strand
ATGTGTTACAGCATATTCCAAAACGCTTAGCAGGTTCAAATCTGTATGAACCACCAAATTAGCAATATTTCTATGTACAAATAATTCACCAGGTTGTGCCCCAATGATTTCATTCGCGGGGACGCGACTATCACTACAACCAATCCATAAATAGGCTGGACTTTGATCTTTGGCCAAATCACTAAAATATTCAGGGTCTTGTCCTAATTTCTCACTTGCCCATGCCCTATTACACAGAAATAATTTATCTTTTTCGTTCATTTTATTTTATTTTTTGGAAGGGATGTTTATCGGATTGTATCTAAAATTCTATTTTTAAGTCAAATATCTAATTGAAAACCAAGAAATTTTGAAAAAGAAATACGTTAAATTAGGGATGTTATCGATTCTATATTATTAGCGATTCTATTATGCTAAATTCAAAATACGTGATTTTAAATCATCGCGTTGTTTATCGTTATGAAACTTCGATTGAACTGTAATATTTCGAGTACTGGATTGTTCAATAAAGTCATTTAATACATCGGTGATATCGTTATCAATAAATGTGGAATTGGAAAAATCTAATATTAATGAAGCGCCCTCAGGAATTTGAACGAGTTCTTTTCTTAAAACAGACTTATTCATGAAAGTAACTTGATTATGAAACCTCAATAATAGGTTATTTCCTGAAGATACCATGCTAAATGTTTTATGAAAATTAGATTTTAGAACAAAATAATATCCCAAAATTAATCCTATAGCGATTCCTATAAGCAAGTCGGTAAATAAAATGGCAATGATGGTTCCAACAAAAGGAATCAGGGCGTCCATGCCTCGGGCTTTTTGCTCTTTTAACAAGCTTGGTTTGGCTAATTTGTATCCCACAAAAGTCAGAATTGCTGCCAATGCAGATAATGGAATCAAGTTGATTAATTGTGGTGCAAAAAGGACAAAAACCAGCAACCACAACCCATGAAAAATGCTGCTGTACTTGTTGGTTGCACCGGCGTTCACATTGGCCGAAGTTCTCACAATAACCGCCGTTATCGGTAATGCACCAATGAATCCAGCTAGCGTATTTCCTATACCCTGAGCAATAAGCTCTTTATTCGGAGGTGAAACGCGTTTCAATGGATCAATTTTATCTCCTGCTTCTAAGCTCAACAGCGTTTCAATACTTGCAATTAATGCTATGATAAACGCCAATTTCCAAACCATGAATTCTCCTATAGCACTCCAATACGGGGTGTGGAACTGACTGCTTAAGCCTTGAATCGATGAAAGTATACTACCATCCCCTAAAATAGGAACATTAACCATGTGCTTGGCTTTGATTGCCCAATTGGGTTCGCCATAATTAATTATCCATTGATTCACTATTACACCCATAACAACTACAATTAAGGGTGCTGGAAACCATTGAAATACTTTATTTTTCTTAATAGCGGGCAATTCCCATGAAAATTGAATAATTATTCCAAATACACCGATTAAAATTGCCGTGGGAGAAATTTTTTGAAATGCATAAAACAATTCTGATAAGGTATTATGTCCGTCTTTTTGAATAAATTCTTCATCACCGAATGCCACTTTATCGTAACCCACCAAATGGGGAATTTGTTTCAAAATCATCATGATACCAATTGCAGCTAACATGCCTTTAACAACTGACACGGGAATAAAATCTGCAATTACACCCCATTTTAGCGTTCCTATTATTAATTGAAATACACCTGCTAGAACAACTACCAATCCGAAAATAGCATATACATTTTCTGTGCTGATGGCGGACAAATCTTTGTAAGCCCCTTCCACAATTACAATTAAACCAGCAGCAGGTCCCGAAACACTTACATGGCTCCCACTTAATGCCCCAACCACGATACCACCGATAACACCCGCCATAATTCCTTGAATAACCGATGCTCCTGATGCCATTGCAACTCCCATACATAAGGGGAAAGCATCCAAAAATACCACCAGAGAAGAAGATAGATTTTTAC
>CAZQFZ010000188.1:0-2016 GCA_964592635.1 uncultured Rhizobium sp. | reverse complement strand
TGCGTAAATTCAACCCGTCTATGCGTTTCATGTACTGCAAATCCGCAACAAGATAACGTTGGCGGAATTCATACAACATTCTTTGTGTTGGTCCAACTGATAATTGAGCATAAACCGCTAAATCCGGATGCGGTTGATAATTAAACATATTGTTTATTTTTTCACGTGTAAAACCCCATTGTTGTAAGCCAACAGAAACAGAGAATATACGTGAATTCGTTTGTTTGAATACCAATCCAGCAGAAAATGAAAACGATTGATATCCAATATCACTAGATCTAAATGAATCTTTCAATTCTTGTTCAGTGAAACCAGGCAATCCTTTCGCTCCAGCGAAAGGAGTAACATCTCCAAGAAAACGATGAGAATAAACGGGCGCCACTTTCACATCAGCAAATCGTTCCCATCGTAAACCCTGAGAAAAAACATCCCCCGAAAATAAAAAAAATCCAATAATGGCAACCGCAAACCTCTTTTTCATAAACAAATACAATCTTAAAACTAATACCCGAAATTTTTTAGTCGAAAATTGTCAAATTTTTCACGCGACGATAGAAACGCCACACACCTAAAATAGAAGCGATAAAAAGTCCAATCGTAAATCCCGTCCAAATTCCATAAACTTCTTGGCCTAATACCTCACCCAAATAATAGGATAATGGAAGGGAAACCAACCAATATGAAATTATGGAAATGATACTAGCCCAAACCACATCTTTAATTCCTCGAAGCAGCCCCATCGCACCTGCTTGAATACCATCCGATAATTGAAACAATGCAGCTAAGAAAAACAAAGGCAATACAAAAGGCATCACATCCGATTCGGCCTTGTATAATTGGGCAATTTGCTCATTAAATAAAATGAAACCTCCAGCGTTTAAAATCTCAAAAACACCCAATAGGAAAAAAGTAACATGCGCCACTCGGCGAATTTTCAAGGGATTGTGTTCACCGTAACCATTCCCTGCCATAATACTTCCCGCCATAGCAATTCCACTTGCTACCATATAGGTAAAGGAAGCGGCACTCAATGCCATGGCATGTGCCGCCAATTGGGCTTCGCCGTACCAACCTACCATAACTCCAGAAAATGCAAAACACGCCCATTCTGCGAACGTCTGTAAACCTAAAGGAAAACCAATTTTCCAAATAGCAAATGATTCTGCCCAAATTTCCTTCAATTTTGGCATTACTTTGGGCAGATATTGACTCATTAATTTCGAATATCTAATGTACCACAGTCCTGCTAAAGCCATAGCAATTCGCGAAATCAATGTAGCCCAAGCTGCGCCTTCATACCCTAAATTCGGACAGCCCCAATTACCATATATTAGCAGCCAATTCAATAAAACATTCAGTAGCAATCCACCAATGGTGATGAACATTGAAATTTTAGTATGACCTAACCCATCTGTAAATTGACGCGACGTTAGAAAAATCAACATGGGCAAAATTGACCATGCAACTATTTTCAAGAATCGCGGGGCAATATCGTTGACAGCATCAGTTTGCTTCAACCAATGAAAATTGGATATGAGTATTCCCAAAATTATCAACTGAAATACAAAAAGAATCACACTCACTAATAAACCAGCGCGATAGGTTATGAATCCATTGAGCGGATTACCTTCACCAACCTTGATACTCACTAATGTACTTACAGCAAATAATATCCCGAAGGTTAGTCCACTCAACATAAAGAATATGTTGTTAGCCTGATTTACCCCTGCTAAAGCTTCTTTACCCAAACCACCTACCATAATAGTATCAGCAACCCCCATTAAGGTTATACCCAACTGTCCGAGAATTATCGGATAAGACAATTTTAAAATTTCTGAAATCTCAGGACGATAGTTTCGAATAAAACGCAGCATTTCAATAAAAATCCCGCAAAAATAGGTGAATTAGCATGGAATCAATTCAAAATTCAGATTAAACCCAAGGGAATAGCGTTTAATCATGAAAAAGGCAACAATGTTTTGTAACTTTGCAGTTATGATTGACGTATTGTGGGAA
>CAZQFZ010000187.1:0-2022 GCA_964592635.1 uncultured Rhizobium sp. | reverse complement strand
ATCCTGCAACCAATTCGCGATTTCCACCTGCCAATTCGTTCCAAACAATCACCATTGCGATACAAGGAGCAAGTCCAATAATAATCAAACCGGTCATGTATTCCGGATAGTCCTTCAAAAAGAATGTTGCCAATAAAAACATCAAAAATGGGCCCACAATCCAGGTTATAAAGAATGATACCGAAAGCAATTTAACGTTTTTAAATACCGCCGGAATTTTACCAAAATCCACTTTTACCAAGGGAGGGTACATCATTAATATCAATCCTACTGCCAATGGAATATTGGTTGAACCGTAGCTAAATGGTTTGAGGATGCTTTCCATATCCCCTACTGCGTAACCAATTCCCACACCCAAGGCCATTGCCAAGAATATCCACAGCGTTAAATAACGATCTAAGAATTTTAATTTAGTTTTCATTTTTATCCAAATTTGCTTTCAAAACTGCATTCAAAAACGGAATTACGGGTGATGCAACTTCAGTAGCTACAACTCCGGCAAAGAATATTAGACATATAATTTACTATTAGCAACAACCACTACCCGGTGTGCAGCAGCTTGAAGAGTTTGGTGTTAATTCCGACAATTTCTTATTTAATTTTTCCGGGGGAATGCCGCAATGATCTTTGGCTAAACAATCGGTGTACGTGGGCATCAACTTGAATACTCCGTCGCGAAATGCCAAATGAAACTTATTGATGGTATCCACTTGATATTCTACTTCAATGTCTAAATCCGAAATTCCAAACAGACTTTCAGACTGAGCCAAGATTCCCAAAAACTTAGAAGGCGCCAATCGATGATCGGTATCATTAGCAACCCACAATTGAAAGGAAGCCACCTTTTCATTTCGCATGGTTCCGCCACAATCAATGTAGTGTTTGGCAATTAACCCTATTTCAGTTACGTGAAAGTGCGCTGGCACTTTCTCTCCATTGGGCAAAACGAAGGTTAACTCGTTCAAATGCTCCAATCCTTTCTTTAATTCATAAAATTTCATATTAACAACACGTTTTTTGGTTCGACTTTTTAATTATTACTTGCTCTAAAAATTCACTCATTAGCTTGATTTTATCAGGATTTACACAATAACAGATTCCCTTTCCCTCTATTGTTCCTTGTATAATACCTGCATTCTTAAGTTCTTTCAAATGTTGAGAAACCGTTGGTTGCGCTAAGGGCAATTCCTCTACAATGTCTCCGCAAATGCAAGCATCTACACTCATTAAATATTGAATGATTGCAATTCGAGCCGGATGTCCCAAAACTTTGAACAACGAACTCATCTCGTTTTGCTCTGTTGTAAATCCATCGGTCTTTGAAATTCCCATATTGCAATATTACGATATATAAATGAAAAATAAAAGACCCTAATCAGGGTCTTATAAAATTGCATTAGTACTTGATGTAACTAATTAATAATTGATGGGTTGAACTGTAAAACCTTCCTTGCGCAACAGGGAAATCACACCTTGCTCACCGGCCAAATGTGCAGCACCAACTGCAACAAACGAAGATTTCATCATCATATTCCCTTTCAACAACGGAATCCACTTCAAATTGCGTTTAACCAAAAAATCACGTTCAAATTCAGGTGTTGACTTACTTTCTTCTTGAATATACGTATATAAACTGTCTAAATTTTGCTTTTCGTAAAGCGCATACATTTTCTCGAACTCGATTAATTCTCTACCTAAGACTTCAAACAACATATTCTTTTGATCTTCAATCGACATAGCATCTATGGTATTCAATTGTTCATCAATGGTTTCCAAACCAACAATTTGCATTTTGCCTTTCTTGGCCTTCTTTTTAAAATACTCTTCATACGCTTCCACATCGCCCAAACGTTCTTTCAGCAGCATACTAGAAAAGAAAAATGGTGTCATTTTACTATACCCTTGAAACTTACTTTCCTTCATGCCCACGGTATCCAAACAGTACTTTTTCAATCGAGCATATTCCGCCGGTGTGCAATAATCTTCCAATGTTTTGCCCTTGGGAAGCATCATGCGTTTGGC
>CAZQFZ010000186.1:0-2024 GCA_964592635.1 uncultured Rhizobium sp. | reverse complement strand
GAAGAAGGATTTTTTGGTTGGGGACATGATATCAATAATCCTCAAAACCCTAGAAATCTTTATCATGAAATAATCGGTGAACATTTAGGTTGTCGCTAAACAATAAATTAATTCTTTGGGTGGTTCCACACCACCCATTTTCTTTTCTGGATTTTTTTTCGTATATTTAGTTATCACACTTTTTTATTGGTTCCTCCATCCCCCGAAAAAAACGGGAACCATACCTTATTGCCTGAAAACACATGAGAAAATTAAAAATAACCAAAATTCACGACGACAAAAAAAGAGAGGCTCAAGCTAAAAACGAGTTGATTCAAAAATTGAAAGCCGCCTATGGTGAAATTCAACGATTTTGTCTGTCCGATGTGCCACTTACTGAATTAAAATCAGTTGTACATATTTCTGAGTTATTCAAAATGAATGTGCAACGCGCTGCTATTTTTACCTCTGTGTTCTGTATCAATGAAAATGATACCCCAGTAACGGATAAATTACTTTTTGGAATACTTCGTAAGTTCCTCTCCAACGATAAAAGTGTTTTCAGATTGGAAATGCGTGAAATGATTCGATTGGATTTCTTTACTAAATCCAAGGAAGGTGGACTTCATGTGATCACCCTTCAACATAAAGTAATTACGGCTTTGGACGAGGGCGACATCGCATTTTTTGAAAATATCGGTCCTAAAGGACTCGAGTCCACCATGGAATTTGTTCGAAACAAGCTACTCGACTTTGATGTGCTTACTGAAAATGAAGTTAGCGCAATATTAGGAGATATTGAAAAGGGTAACGAAGAATTGGCCTTGGTAAAATACTGCAACGATCAAATGTTCTATTTTGCTATCGTAAATACGGTTGCATTGTATGCCATTTGTAGTCGCGCAGTTGTTGATTCTAGAAGTTTTGATTTTGCCTACATGGAGACTTATTTCCCTTTTGGCAGACGAACCATTCAAGCGCTTAGAGAAAATATTTTAGACGGAAGTTGGGCTCCAATTGAAGATGGGTTGGTTGAAATAGATGGAGGGAATCAAATTGAATATAATCCCGTTTTGCGGTTAACGGCTTTGGGATATGATACACTCCTCAAGGAATTAGATCCGGTGTTGTTGAAGTCGATTCGTACAAAATTAGGTGCGATCAAAACTCCCTTGATTGAGCCAACGGATATTGAAAAAGTTCAGTTGCATTTTTCTCCCGAATTGGCTGAAAGAACGGAACGCATTGCTGCGTTGCTATCAAAAGAGTCGTTTGCGAAATACCAGTCTAAATTCCCCCAAAAAGCTAAAATGAAGGGATTGACTCTTCTTTTTCACGGGGGACCGGGGTGCGGTAAAACAGAATTTGCTATGCAATTAAGTCGTATTACAGGCCGACCATTGATGAAAGTTCAAGTGACAGATTTTCAGTCAAAATGGGTGGGTGAAAGTGAAGCTCAACTCAAACAAATTTTCCGTGATTATCGTATGGCTTGTGAAAGATCGGAAATTATACCCATATTATTTCTAAACGAGTGTGATCAAGTTATTGGAAAACGAATTGACGTATCATCTTCTGTTGATCAAATGAGCAATGCTTTGCAAAATATTTTGTTGGAGGAGATGGAAAATTTCAACGGAATTATGTTGGGGACTACCAATCTAGCCCGGAATATGGATGCTGCTTTTGAACGTCGTTGGGTGATGAAAGTTTTGTTTGAATCTCCAAATAAGGACGCGAAAAAAGCCATTTGGAAATCCGTAATTAAAGGATTGCGCGCCAATGAAGTGGATACTTTGGTGGATCAGTTTGATCTGACTCCTGGAGAGATTTTTAATATTTCTCGTCGTTTTGCTGTTGAAAAGCTTTTGGGTTTGAAAAAGACCAAGTTGAAAACCCTTATTGAATTGTGTGAAACGGAGCGATTCCAATCGTCAGCAGTGAAATTGAATACCATTGGATTCGCACTTGATCGAAAAGCGGGGTAGGGGTTGGATAAATTTGAATTACCCATTAAACTTGCAACACATGTTGGAAGGAATAGA
>CAZQFZ010000185.1:0-2089 GCA_964592635.1 uncultured Rhizobium sp. | reverse complement strand
TCCGTAAGGGTCAACCATTTCGCCTCCAAATTCAGCGTTCAAAGTCACTGATTTAGTAGTTCCTTTTAATGAAAGATTACCTACTAAAGCGTATTGATTGTCAGATTTTTTCGTGAATGAAGTAGATGTAAAATTCAATGTTGGGTGATTTTCAGCGTCGAAGAAATCTGCTGATTTCAAGTGTCCATCGCGCTGTTCGTTGTTGGTATCGATGGAGTTGATGTCAGCTGAAAAAGTAATTTCTGCGTTTTCCCAACTATCGCCGTGGGTTGTTGCTGCAGCGCTGAATTGGTTGAAAGAACCAGATACGGTTGAAATTACCAAGTGTTTTACTTTAAATTGTACTTCTGAGTGGGTAGGATCTAGGTTCCACTGCGTAATTGCTTGTGCTTGATTAGACATAATTCTATTGCTTTAAATATTTGTTCCAACAAATATACAAACTAATGGACGGTTTTGTTTTTATGGGAGGAAATCTTCGATAAAAATGTGTTTTTTTGCCACATGAGTAAACAAGCATATGTTTTTCCTGGACAGGGCTCCCAATTTGAGGGTATGGGAAAGGACTTGTATGAGAGTTCGGCTTCGGCGAAAGATCTATTTGAAAGGGCCAATGAGATTTTAGGATTCAGAATCACCGATATCATGTTTGAAGGTTCTGCAGACGAGCTAAAGCGAACAGATGTAACTCAACCGGCTATTTTTATTCATAGCGTGATTATGGCCAAGGAAATGGGTGATGCGTTCAAACCTGATATGGTTGCGGGACATAGTTTAGGAGAGTTCAGTGCATTAGTAGCTGCTGGAGTTTTGACTTTTGAAGACGGATTACGATTGGTTCATCAACGTGCATTGGCTATGCAAGATGCTTGTGAAATAGAGCCTGGTACTATGGCAGCAGTTTTGGCTCTTGCAGATGAAGAAGTGGAGAGAGTATGCTCTGAAACAGAAGGTGTAGTAGTTGCAGCTAATTATAATTGTCCTGGTCAATTGGTTATATCAGGTTCTGTAGATGCAGTGACTCGTGCTTGTGAGGGTATGAAAGCTGCTGGGGCGAAACGTGCGTTACTTTTGCCTGTAGGTGGAGCTTTTCATTCACCATTGATGGAGCCTGCTAGGGAAAAATTGGCTAAGGCCATAGAATCTACCGTATTTTCTGAGCCAATTTGTCCCATTTATCAAAATGTTACGGCTCAAGCAGAAACTAATGCAGAGGTAATACAGCGAAATTTAGTGGCACAGTTAACCGCTCCAGTTAGATGGACTCAATCTGTGAGAAACATGAAGGCTGATGGTGCTGCTGAATTTACTGAAGTTGGACCCGGCAAGGTATTGCAAGGTTTGATAGCAAAGATTGCTTAATTTGATCTTATAAGGTTCACCGAGCCGTTGATTTTCTTTGGATAATCGGGGTTCGGTGTTTCTATGATATCAATGATGTAGAAGTAGGTGCCTTCGGGCAGGGCGGGGCCAATATTGTCTACTCTACCATTCCAACAGTTGGTTAAATCATTGGAAAAATATACGCGAGCTCCCCATCGGTTGAAAATTCGAATTTCTGCTTTTTCACATTCTTTGGTGATGCCATACACTTGAAAACAGTCATTTTTGCCGTCATTGTTGGGTGTGAAAACATTCGCTAAGTTCAGTTCCTTGGGACGGAAGGATGAGTCGGTAAGAACTTTAATTACCGTATCTGTACAGCCGGTTTGGGTATTTTTGAAAATAGCGGTGGCGGTATAAATTTGATTGGGAATTGCGTAAATGTGTGAAGTAGGATTTTCATTGTAAACAATAGGAGTATTATCCCCGAAGTTCCAAATGATGGAATCGAAGGAGGAACCAATTGCGTTAAAATCAATGGCTTCTGAACAGGGGTTCACCGTTACATCGAAGTTGGCATTTGGCGCAATGATCACATTTACTTCTCGGGTGAATTTTGCGTTTACGTTGCAGCTATTGGTATCTCTCACCAGTAGTTTCACTTTATATTTTCCGGGAATTTTATATTGGTGTGTAGGTGAAAATTCGTTGGATGAATCTCCATCGCCGAAGTACCAAAGATAAGAGGCATTGTATTTGGTTTGTG
>CAZQFZ010000184.1:0-2089 GCA_964592635.1 uncultured Rhizobium sp. | reverse complement strand
CACAAACCAAATACAATGCCTCTTATCTTTGGTACTTCGGCGATGGAGATTCATCGAACGAATTTTCACCTACACACCAATATAAAATTCCCGGAAAATACAAAGTAAAACTACAGGTAAAAGATACCAATAGCTGCAACGTTAACGCAAAATTCACCCGCGAAGTAAACGTGATCATTGCTCCCAATGCCAACTTCGATGTAACGGTGAACCCCTGTTCCGAAGCCATTGATTTTAACGCAAATGGTTCATCCTTCGATTCCATCATCTGGAACTTCGGTGATAATACGCCTTTTGTTTACAATGAAAATCCTACTTCACACATTTACGCAATTCCCAATCAAATTTATACCGCCACCGCTATTTTCAAAAATACCCAAACCGGCTGTACAGATACGGTAATTAAAGTTCTTACCGACTCATCCTTCCGTCCCAAGGAACTGAACTTAGCGAATGTTTTCACACCCAACAATGACGGCAAAAATGACTGTTTTCAAGTGTATGGCATCACCAAAGAATGTGAAAAAGCAGAAATTCGAATTTTCAACCGATGGGGAGCTCGCGTATATTTTTCCAATGATTTAACCAACTGTTGGAATGGTAGAGTAGACAATATTGGCCCCGCCCTGCCCGAAGGCACCTACTTCTACATCATTGATATCATAGAAACACCGAACCCCGATTATCCGAAGAAAATCAACGGCTCGGTGAATCTTATAAGATCCAATTAAGCAATCTTTGCTATCAAACCTTGCAATACCTTGCCGGGTCCAACTTCCGTAAATTCAGCAGCACCATCAGCCTTCATCTTTCTCACAGATTGAGTCCATCTAACTGGAGCGGTTAATTGTGCCACTAAATTTCGTTGTATTACCTCTGCATTAGTTTCTGCTTGAGCCGTTACATTTTGATAAATTGGACAAATTGGCTCAGAAAATACGGTAGATTCTATGGCCTTTGCTAATTTTTCTCGAGCAGGCTCCATCAATGGAGAATGAAAAGCTCCGCCCACGGGCAATAGTAATGCGCGTTTTGCACCAGCCGCTTTCATACCCTCGCAAGCACGTGTCACCGCATCAACAGAACCCGATATCACCAATTGACCAGGACAATTATAATTGGCAGCAACTACCACACCCTCTGTTTCAGCACAAACTCTTTCCACCTCTTCATCTGCGAGAGCCAAGACTGCTGCCATCGTACCAGGTTCTAATTCACAAGCATCTTGCATAGCCAACGCACGTTGATGAACCAATCGTAATCCGTCTTCAAAAGTCAAAACGCCCGCGGCAACCAATGCACTGAACTCTCCCAAACTATGTCCAGCAACCATATCTGGTTTGAACGCATCACCCATTTCTTTGGCCATAATCACACTATGAATAAAAATAGCCGGTTGAGTTACATCTGTTCGCTTTAACTCGTCTGCAGAACCTTCAAACATGATATCGGTAATTCTAAATCCTAAAATTTCATTAGCCTTTTCAAAAAGGTCTTTTGCCGAAGCCGAACTCTCATACAAGTCCTTTCCCATACCCTCAAATTGGGAGCCCTGTCCAGGAAAAACATATGCTTGTTTACTCATGTGGCAAAAAAACACATTTTTATCGAAGATTTCCTCCCATAAAAACAAAACCGTCTATTAGTTTGTATATTTGTTGGAACAAATATTAAATACACAAATATTATGACTAGCCAAGCTCAAGCAACAACCCAATGGAACCTAGACCCTACACACTCTGAGGTTCAGTTTAAAGTAAAACACCTAGTTATTTCTACTGTAACTGGTTCATTCAAACAGTTCACTGCAGCTGCAACAACCCACGGCGATAATTGGGAAAACGCAGAAATTAACTTCTCAGCTGATATCAACTCCATTGATACCAATAACGAACAGCGCGATGGGCACTTGAAATCAGGAGATTTCTTCGACGCAGAAAACCATCCAACATTGAATTTTACATCTACTTCATTCACAAAAAAGTCTGACAATCAGTACGCTTTAGTAGGTGATCTTACATTAAAAGGAACTATTAAATCAGTGACTTTGAACGCTGAATTTGGAGGCGAAATGGTTGACCCTTACGGA
>CAZQFZ010000183.1:0-2095 GCA_964592635.1 uncultured Rhizobium sp. | reverse complement strand
TTTCAAACCAAAAGAATACCCAATACTGATATTGTAAATAAATGGTGTAAATCCAGGGCCAGCATCCAAGGTTTTTATCTCTTCGGACTTACCGGTATTTTTATTCAGATAGTTGTAACTATTGCCTTCCAAGGTGGAAGAAATCGTAGGCCAAAAACGGATACTAGGAGAAATCATGATTCCTTTTAAGAAGGACGTTTTATTTTTGAAGGGTTGATAATGGCCGTAAACCCCAATTCCGATGGTCATGGTATTGTATGCGGTAATTTGGTTTGAAGAGCTCTGGGTTTCATCATCGTAATAAAATTCGAAACGATGCCATTTGGGCTCAATTCTCACATTAACCCATTCTTTCAAACGATAGCCAATTCCAAAACCGGTTGTATAAGGCATGTGAACTGCAAGACCTTGCTCTCTCAAATCTGGAGTTACTGTCGTTCCTGATAAATCCAACGAGACACCATGCGAGTAATCAAAAATCAATCGTTTGTAAATGAAGTTTCCTTCGATATTAAACCCTTTTGCAAAAATCGGTTGTGTTAATCCAAAAACCACGTTCACTTTTTTTTCGCTTTTCCAGTCTTGCGCATTTGATTGATGGGCAATCGAACTCAAAACAATGATTAACATTGTCTTAATTGAAATATTTAGTTTGTTTATCATAAAATATATTATTTAAGAATACCAATATTTTTAAGGTGATCGGTTATGCCTTCTTTATAGGATAACGCTTTTAGATTATATTTTTTCTCCAATTTTTCGCTGCTAAATAAATAATCATTTTCCCACTGATAGGATAGTTTTATTAGTTCTTTGAGCTGTCCGTTGAAGAAGGAAATGAATTTTATCATTCCTTTAGAAATCACTTTGTGTCTCGGTTCTTTTTTTATGATTTCAGCAACGAGCTCAACAAGTTGTTTACCGGTAAGGGCATTGGGATCTGTTGGTAGGTGCCATATTTGTTGATAAGCATCAGGTTGTTGGGCCAAAAATGCTACTGCTTTAGCGGCATCAGGAATGTAGGTTATGCTATGTTTTTTATCGTCACGGAAAAGAAGCATCGCCTTTTTATTTTTTTGCAAGGCAACGGCAATTTGCTTAATTACATCAAAGAAGGGGTAGTCTCCATAAAAATCTGCGGATCTGCATATCATGGCCTGTAGTTCTTGACTTTTTATAGCCTCTGAAATACAATCTGCTGCAATCATTCTTGCAGTGCCCTTCACCGAATCTGGTTTACTTGGAAGGTCCTCTGTCATGGTTCCGTCAACACGACCATACATATAGACATTGTCAAAATAAACCAGTTTTGCACCTTCTTTTTTACAAGCATTTATTACAGCACGAGCAGCTCTTGGAAAACCATCAAGCCAAACTTGGTCCTTATAGGGTAAGCCGAGGATTAGATAAACCACAGATGAACCCTTGATTGCCTCCGAGACACTTTGTTCGTTGAACGCATCCATTGCAAAAACCTGATCATTTGCGTTTACTTTCTTAGGAGTTCGCGAAGCAATTCTGACTTGGATATTCATGTTATGCAGTTGTTTGGCCACTTCCTTGCCAATGGTACCATTTCCGCCAATTATTGTTTGTAAAATCATAAGTATTTCTATAAAGTCTATATTCAAGTTTAAAAATTATACCCAAACCTCAATGAACCCAACATAAAAGGAGTTTCTCCTACTTCTTTGGTTAAGGTTTCATCCTCGTAAATGGGCCATGGATTGGATTTATAAAGCACTTGAGCAATCCCAAACTGAGGAATTACGTATAGTTTCTTTTTAGCAAACTCAAATTTATAACCGATGTATCCGGTTCCTAACCAATCAAAGCTGTTGTAGGTTTTTCCCGTGGTTACGTGATTTTGTAATACACCCAGTCCAGTCGTTTGTGAAAATTCGAGATGCAGCCCTTTCCAAAGATATTGTCGGTAACCACTGGCAATACTGTAATCGGCAAATCGACCTTCTGTAGCACGATCTCTTGGGAAATCAATGTTTAATCCCACATACACATCACCTCTTAGATTTCCTTTCTCCCAGAGTTTAATGGTGAAGTGCGTTCGTGTTGTTTGCACTAAAAATGGCCAGAG
>CAZQFZ010000182.1:0-2164 GCA_964592635.1 uncultured Rhizobium sp. | reverse complement strand
CCTCCATTACCACTTCGACAACAAATTTTTACATAATCAATGAAATTACTTTCTGCCATGAATATGCAAAGGTCGTTAAAAAGAACTATCCTTCGTATTTTTGCTGTGAAATGTCTCAGTCAAATTCATACAACTTTCAAGAATTAGAAGCCAAATGGCAAAAAAAATGGAATGAAATCCAATTGTATAAAGTGGATATCGATAACCAAAAACCGAAATATTATGTTTTAGACATGTTTCCCTATCCTTCAGGTGCTGGTTTGCATGTGGGGCACCCCTTGGGTTATATTGCCTCTGATATTGTTTCAAGATACAAGCGTTTGAAAGGATTCAATGTTCTCCATCCTATGGGATACGATGCATTTGGATTACCAGCTGAACAATACGCCATCCAAACTGGACAACACCCTGCTGTTACAACTGAACAAAACGTTAAACGCTTTAGAGAACAATTAGATAAAATTGGTTTTTCGTATGATTGGTCGCGAGTAGTTAAGACATGTGATTCCAATTATTATAAATGGACTCAATATATCTTTTCTCTTTTTTTCAATCACTACTACGATAAAAGTCAAGATAAAGCATGTCCAATCGAAAATTTAATACAGCATTTTCAAACTTCTGGAAATTCAGATGTTTACGCCCATACAACATTCAACTTATCATTCTCAGCAAAGGATTGGAACTCTTATAACGATCGCGAAAAAGAAACCATTTTAAATCACTATCGATTAGCATTTATCGATGAAACCACCGTGAACTGGTGCCAAGAACTAGGAACCGTTTTAGCAAATGAAGAAGTTGTAAATGGGGTAAGTGAGCGCGGCGGTTATCCAGTTGTACGCAAAAAAATGAAACAATGGAGTCTCCGTATTACAGCCTATGCCGACCGATTAATCGATGGTCTAAACCAATTGGATTGGTCTGACTCACTAAAAGAAATTCAAAAAAACTGGATCGGACGAAGTGAAGGTGCTGAAGTGGATTTTTGGGTGCCTAATCTAAACAACAATATTCGAATCTTCACAACTCGCCCAGATACTATTTTTGGAGCTACCTATATGGTAATTGCTCCAGAATTTGAAAACTTGAATGCCCTTTGTAGCTCGGAATGCTTACCAACAGTATTGGAATACGCTAACAAAGCTAAAAATCGTTCGGAAATTGAACGTATGGCTGATACCACCAAAACAGGTGTATTTACCGGTTCGTATGCAATCAATCCGTTTACCAATACACTAATCCCAATTTGGGTGAGCGACTATGTATTAGCCGGCTATGGCACGGGTGCTATTATGGCCGTTCCAGCACATGATGAACGTGATTTCGAATTTGCCAAAGCTTTCAATTTGGAAATTTTACCCGTTATTAAACCTAAAAATGCAGAACTCGAACTTCCTCTCGAAGCAGCTTTCGTTTCCAAAGACGGCATTTGTTTTAACAGTGATTTCCTAGATAATTTAGATGTAAAATCCGCTATTACCAAAGCTATTTTAGAAATTGAGTCCCGTCAAATTGGTAAGAAAAAAGTAAATTATAAACTTAGAGAGGCCGGTTTTGGTCGTCAACGCTACTGGGGAGAACCATTTCCTATCATCTATAATGAAAACGGCATTCCCACACTGGTAGAAGAACTTCCCGTGGAACTACCTGCGGTGGAGAGTTACAAACCTTCTGGAACAGGCGAAAGTCCGTTGGCTGCTGTTACCGAATGGGTAAATACGCCTTCAGGCAAACGTGAAACAGATACTATGCCGGGCTGGGCTGGTAGTAGCTGGTATTTCCTACGCTATATCGACCCTCAGAATACCGAAAACATTGCTTCTAGTGAAGCTTTAGCCTATTGGAATCAAGTAGATTTATATGTCGGGGGAAGTGAACATGCTACTGGGCACTTACTTTATTCCCGCTTTTGGACCAAATTTCTGTTTGATTTGGGGATGATTTCTTGGGATGAACCATTTAAGAAATTGGTAAATCAGGGAATGATAATGGGTGAAGATGGTCAAAAAATGAGTAAAAGATGGGGCAACGTTGTAAATCCAGACGATGTTTGTGCTCAATACGGTGCTGATACACTTCGATTGTATGAAATGTTTTTGGGACCTTTAACCGACAGTAAACCTTGGAATACACATGGAATTGAGGGAGTATCTCGATTTAT
>CAZQFZ010000181.1:0-2164 GCA_964592635.1 uncultured Rhizobium sp. | reverse complement strand
CTGAATTGCTCTAAATTTGTAGTTCCATGAAACCTCCCAAAAGCAAGAATAACCATTCAAGTTCCTCAGCCAATCATGTTGAATTTACGGGCGTACAAAATTCCGTTGATTCTGGGTTTCGTAAAATCGTGAAGCGTTTGTTTATCATTGTGGCAATTACCATGGTTACAGTAGGTGCATATTTGTATTTTAACTTCACTGCACCATCGAATTTACCGGTAATTGTGCCATCGGATGCAACTTTTTTTGTGCAGTTTCAGACGCGTAAAATTCGAGATGAATTGAAAACACCACCACAGGCAGAATTGGATTCTTTGGTGAAGACCGTTTCCCAAATACCTGCGCTAAATTGGGTATCCAATCCCGCTGACCTGGGGATAGCTCTATTTTCTGATGTGGTGTACTTTCAAACGAACCAATACAGAGCTTTGGCATTCAGCCTGAATTCTGAACCTCGATTTCGGTTGTTTTTGGATTCATTGAAAAAACTAAAGTACGTGAGTGGATTGGTGGAGAGCGAAAAATATTCGTACACCGAAATTCAAACGCCGGGATGGGAAAATACCTACATTGGGTTTAAACATAAAGCCATGGTGATCATTCAGTTTCAGCCGCAAAAGGAAATAAGGGCAAAAAATCTAAAGGAATTATTTGCAATTTCTGAAACAAATAATAAGTTTTTAAGTGATACTGCTTTAGCCCCACTTGCATCTACACCCAGTCAAGCGCAGCGGAAAAATACACCTAAATCTACATCCAATGTTGATGATCTACAATTTGTTTTGGGTAGGATTTTTACCGGCGACGGTAATGGTTTTGTTAAAAATCCAGTAGTGCAAAAATTATACGATGAAGGCGCTTTGATTCTAATGACAAACGGAAAGGATATCGCTGATTCGTGGAAATTAAACAATCAAAACCAAATTGCTGAGCTAAAATTGTCGCTGCAATATGCTCATTATAAACTTATTCAGTTGAAACAAAACGGGCTTTAATCCTGCACGATATAACATCCCCCGAAAAAATAAAATCCATGAAATTTCAAGAATTACTCGAACAACGAATAGCCATATTAGACGGTGCTATGGGTACCATGATTCAACGTTATAAGTTGACAGAGGAGCAATACCGAGGCCAACAATTTACTGAGTATCCTCATTCTTTGAAAGGAAACAATGATTTGCTGGTGATAACACAACCTCAAATTATTGAGGACATTCATTTTGCTTTTTTAGAAGCGGGGGCAGATGTAATTGAAACCAACACCTTCAATGCCAATGGTATTTCTATGTTGGATTATCACATGGAAAATTTAGTTAAAGAGTTGAATTTCAATGCAGTGAAAGTAGCAAAAGCAGCACGTGATCGTTATCAAAAAACAAATAATCGACCGGTGTTTATTGCCGGTGCAATTGGACCAACGAACAAAACGGCGAGTTTGAGTCCCGATGTGAACAATCCTGGTTTTAGGGGAGTAACGTTCGACGAATTGGTAGCGGCATACCGCGAACAAACAGGGGCGTTGATGGATGCGGGTGTCGATTTAATTTTGGTAGAGACGGTTTTTGATACATTGAATTGTAAGGCAGCACTTTTTGCGGTCAATACACTAAAAGAAGAGCGCAATTCACAGATTCCTTTGATGGTAAGTGGAACCATTACGGATAATTCTGGTAGGACTTTAAGTGGACAAACCACGGAGGCGTTTTACAACAGTATTTCACACGGTGAGTTATTGACTGTAGGGCTGAATTGTGCTTTAGGAGCGGATCAAATGCGTCAGTACGTAGAAGAAATTGCTCGGATTTCGGAGGTGTACGTGAGTTGTTACCCGAATGCGGGTTTGCCCAATGAATTCGGGGAGTACGATGATAGCCCGGAACACATGTCGGCAGTGATTGCTGATTGGTGTGAGCAGGGTTGGGTGAATTTGGTGGGGGGATGTTGTGGAACAACTCCGGAACACATACAAGCGATAGCAGAACGTTGCAAAAGATTCGAACCGAGAAAACTTCCCCAGAAAGGATAAAATAACATTCTAGAATACGTATGAGAAACTCGTGTTTGGATGCTCAGAATATGGGGGTTATTCGGGGAATGTTAGGGGGTGTAAGTGTCATTCTGACGCTTGTAAATCAATGATTCAGCATAGTTTTTAAATAAA
>CAZQFZ010000180.1:0-2187 GCA_964592635.1 uncultured Rhizobium sp. | reverse complement strand
TGGCAATCAGCGTTTTTTCCAAAAAGGTTCCATCTAACGACACCACCATGTACATTCGCACACTTTCAAGCGGTTCAAATAAGGTAGATATGGCATAGGTAGCTCGAATAGAGTTAATCACCGAAACTTCGTTTTCATCCTCAAAGAATTGAGGGATAACAGAAAAAGATGTTACTTGAACGATATTTGCAATCAGTACAATTACTTTTTCTTCGAGGTGAATAAGGGTAAAAGTTTCAGTGGCAACCAAATAATCATCGTAAGTGGCATCAACCCGATAAGTTCCAGTTGCCAAACGTGCATCGATGATTCCATTAGTGGATTGTCTAACGGGTACAGAAGGACCGGTTCCAGAACTTAATCGATATAAATCTAATTGGGCAGGAATTGCCGTCCCTTTAGGTGTGATGGTAGAGATATGTAAATCCGCAGCTTCCCCAAGAACACTTAAGTTTGCTCCCAAACGCGCGGTTCCAGATACGTTGATCCCTTGTACAACTTCTTCGATGACATTCGCACCAAAAAAAATTCGGTAATTACCTGGCGTTACTAAACTCGTCGTTGAAATTTCAATTTCAAATAATAGACGTCCAGTTGCTGGCACAACATAAATTTGTTCTTGAAGATCAATACTTACTTCGGAAGGGGTTTCTGCAAATAATTCAATTTCAATATCAACAGGAAAATTATTAAAGAATCTTACAAACACACCTGGATGAGATATCGTTTCATCAGGAACCATGACATATTGATAGTTAGCAAAACTTCCTGAAATGCCTAAAGAGTTATTGATAAAAGATGCTTTGCTAACCATCCATGGCTGAAATTGCTGACCAATAAAAGTCATTAATAAAACAAATAGCGACAATTTTTTTGTGATTGACTTTAAAATCATGAAAGAAAACTCCCTAAGGGTTCTACCTTAGGGAGTTTTGAATTTAAACTAATAGAAATTAGGGTTTTGGATACCTAAATAAATAGTGCCAGTATAGACAGCGTTTTGGAAATTTTCTGAAGTTTTAATGTAAAGATAATAATTCAGCAAGGTTCCAGTTTCTAGCGTTCCGTTATGGGTTTCTACAATGGTTGAAGCAAAGCCCATATTGTCTACAGTTGGAAGAGAAGTAAAACCACTTCCTACAGAAGTGTCACTGACCACCATATGGAAGTATTGGGCCATTGATAAATCAGTATCTGAGTCCGCAACCCAACCAACATAATTACTACCTTGACCAGTAGCTTTATTTGATGACCAGGAATCATCTGTTCCGATTAATTGTTCATAACTGCCATTGGAAATAAATTTAACATCTTCAATGGTAACGGTGTTTGAACCATATTCTGATCCGACGGTTACGGTTCCGTTCTCACCGTTGAAATAAGCAGTTGTTTCTGGAATCACGATTTCCCCATACCAAAGCATATCCGTGCTGGTTAAGAAATATTCGGTAACGATTGAAGAATCCGAAGAATCGAGAACACGAATTCCGACAGTCCATTCACCATTCTCAGCATACTTTGCGACTTTACTAATGGTAAAGTCGATACTGAATGAACGTTCATAACCGTCAATAGAATCTGAATATCCGTTGGTTGATAGAACCCATGAAACATCAGCAGAAGTAACACCAGTAGTGTAGACAACTTCGAAATAGTCATTGGAAGCTGGATTTGATTTTTCTCTTAATACGAATGCGTCACCATCATTATTGGTTTCATCATGGTTTTCATAAGCCGCATCTAATGTGGCATTACCTTCGTATTCTGTGTAGGAAATGATATTAACATTGTCTGAATATTCATCATTTTGTGTATTTGAAGAATGATCAGTGTCGTGGAACAATCTCACCTCAACTTCTAAACCGCTCAAACCATCTAAATCTAAAACATCAAAGGTGAGTGTTTCAGTATCTAATGGGGTAAATGCATAACCTAAACCATTCACTAAGTTAACACTATGAATCACGGTAGGGTTATCAAATCCTGTGGTTTCAAATTCCCCAGAAATATTTCCGCTCGTTGAGCCACTTGATGTGTTAACACCGGTTGCTCTTAAGCTTTCGGCATTTCCGCCCCATAAACCTACACCGACTGCTAGTAAACCCAAGACAACGCCATTTCTTAAAAACTTATAGTTCATGTTTTTCCTCCTTTGAACCATTAATTATTTTACAAATTTATTACTTT
>CAZQFZ010000179.1:0-2215 GCA_964592635.1 uncultured Rhizobium sp. | reverse complement strand
AAAATTTCATGAAAGCGGATCCCAAAATTCAAAAAATAAAAGAAGAAGTTCGAGAGATTTTTACTCATTTCTTGGAAACCAATAAACAGAGAAAAACTCCTGAACGTTACGCCATACTCGATGAAATTTACTCGTATAAAGACCACTTTGATGTAGATCAACTTTATATCAAAATGAAATCCCGAAATTACCATGTAAGTAGAGCAACCGTATATAACACGCTAGATCTTTTAGTCGAATCCGGTTTAGTAAAAAAACATCAGTTTGGGCAAAACACCAGCCATTACGAACAAGCTTATGGCTACAAACAACACGATCATATGATTTGCAATCACTGCAAAAATGTGATGGAATTTTGCGATCCACGAGTTCAACAAATTTCTTCTACCATGGGGAAACTGCTCAAATTTGAAGTTTCTCACCATTCTTTGCATCTTTACGGAAATCCAATTACGAATGAAAATGGAGATTGCCTCCAATGCAACAAAAAAATAAACTGAAATGATTGACGTGATATTAGGCCTCCAATGGGGCGATGAAGGTAAAGGTAAAATCGCTGATTATCTTACGCCAAATTATGATTTAGTGGCTCGTTTTCAAGGCGGACCTAACGCAGGACATTCGCTAGAATTTGAAGGGAAGAAATTTGTATTAAACACTATACCCTCCGGTATTTTCCGTAAAAACACCCTAAACTTAATTGGGAATGGCGTGGTGATCGATCCAGTTCGGTTAAAAGAAGAAATCGGAAGAATCGTAAACGAATGCCCTGATTATTCATCGCGTTTGCTCATTTCAAAAAAAGCCCACCTTATTTTACCCACCCACAGAATTTTAGACGCCGCTTCTGAAGCATCCAAAGGCGACGCCAAAATTGGTAGCACCCTTAGGGGAATTGGACCTACATACAAAGATAAAATAGGGAGAAATGGTTTGCGTGTTGGAGATATCCTAGAGTCCGATTTCCAAAGTAGATATCAAACCATCGTAACCGACCATCTAAAACAAATTGAATTCCTTGGCTTCACAGATTTCAACCTTGAAGCCGAACAGAAATCATTCTTTGATGCTATTGAATTCCTTAAAACACATCAGTTGGTCAACTCCGAATATCTCATACACGACATGATATCCCAAGGAAAAAAAATCCTTGCGGAAGGCGCCCAAGGCAGTATGTTGGATGTAGAATTTGGAACGTATCCGTTTGTAACTTCTTCCAATACACTTACCGGCGGGGTTTGCACAGGTTTAGGTGTTGCTCCAAAACACATTAACAAGGTGTACGGCATATTTAAAGCGTATTGCACACGTGTAGGTTCTGGCCCTTTCCCAACTGAGTTGGATGATGAAACCGGTGAAAAAATGCGTCAAATTGGTAATGAATTTGGTGCAACTACCGGTAGAAAACGTCGCACAGGTTGGTTGGATTTAGTTGCACTTAAATATACTTGTATGCTGAACGGTGTTGACGACCTTATTATGATGAAGGGTGATGTTTTAAATGGTTTTAAAGAACTGAATGTAGCCACCTCTTATCGTGTAAATGGCGAAGTTTCAAGTCAAGTTCCTGCAAATCTTTGCAGCACCAATGTAGAACCCATTTATCAATCCTTCCCCGGTTGGAGTTCTGAAATGAATCTAACCGCAGGATTCGATGCCATGGATGATTCCTTCAAAAACTATGTAGATTTTATTGAAAATTATATTGGTTCAAAAATATCGGTTATCTCTATGGGACCCGGTCGTGATGAAACCTTGACTCGTTAAAATTGAAATTCTGAATCAACTAAATGTGATTTGATCCTTAATCATTTAATTTTCATTTCACCCATTTCGAAAATAAACTTTTTATGAAAATTGTTTGCATAGGACGAAACTACGTGGAGCACATCCATGAACTAAACAATGAAGTTCCTGAAGAGCCCGTTATTTTCATAAAACCTGATAGTGCATTACTTCGAAATAATGCCCCTTTTTTTATTCCTGATTTTTCAAAAGATGTTCACTTTGAAGTTGAATTGGTATTAAAAATCAAGAAAATTGGCAAACATGTGCCCGTGCAATTCGCCATGGATTATTTTGATGAAATAGGCTTGGGAATTGATTTTACGGCGAGGGATGTTCAATCGTACCTAAAATCAAAAGGGCTGCCTTGGGAGAAAGCAAAAGGCTTTGATCACTCAGCTGTGATTAGCCCATTTCTTCCGATTTCTAA
>CAZQFZ010000178.1:0-2322 GCA_964592635.1 uncultured Rhizobium sp. | reverse complement strand
ATGTAGGTTCGATTCTGAGAGAACCGCCCTGCTTGATTTGGTAGTCCACACCTGCGCTCACTGTTGGTGAAATGTTGAACGTGTTGTAATCAAATTGATTGGGTGAATCTTGTTTCTCCGTGCGACCCGAATAATAAATGAACATGTTTTGCTTGTGTTGGACTAAAATATTGGATGTCAGTCCAACGTTTCCAATGAATCGAAGTTTTTGGCTGCCTCGGGTGTAATTTAATTTAAGAGGGATGTCGATGCAGTGGAAATTATCGACAAACTTCATGTGATAAATTGGATCGGGAACGGGTTGGTTGGGATCAACGTAATAGATATGTCGTTTTTGAGTTTGAAATCCTTTGTTGGAGTAGTGAATTCCGGCTTCGATGCTCCAATTGTTTTTGAATTGATAATTCGCATTCAGACCTGCAGTGAAACCGAATTTCGGAGCTTCAATGGTATCTCGAAACGTTTTAATCATTTCACTCGATTGGCTGCCATCGCTGTTTACAAGGGTTCTGTAGCACATGTCTGGTGAAAAATTAACACCGAATTGAAGTTTGCTTTTCTTAGCGTTCATGGGATTGGATCTATTGGTGCTGATTTGTCCAAAAGCGCTGCAAGTGGACAAAGTAAGGGCGATTACAGTAACGAGTTTCACGATTTTGAGGGATTGTTGTACATGGATAACGTAATTTAATGAATTCCATTTTAAGGAAGGATAGGTATGAAAGACGAAATGAAACATAAGGATCACATCCCCAGAGAAGCAAGAGAGATAACATTTATACCGTCTTTTCGAGTATAGCTCATCCCTGTACCCGTGATGATATTAAGAGATTTCGGGGATCCACTTTTCTCTGTATCAACAGCAGCTTCGAATTTTTTAAGATGGGCGGCAGCTTCTTCTATTTGACTTGTTCCTAATTTGATTTCAAATGCACACCATTGACCGTTTTGCTTTTGTACAATTGCATCTACTTCCAATTTGCTGGAATCTCTATAATGGTAAACTCTGGCATCGTTTGCTTGTGCATATACTCTCAAATCATGAACCACCAATGATTCGAATAAAAATCCCGTAAAAGTTAAATCTTCCAAGAGAGAATTTGCATCTGCGCCTAAAGAGGCGATTGCTAATGATACATCTGTAAAATGTCGTTTGGGTGTTTGTCTTAATGCGTTTGAAGAACGCAAATGAACATTCCATGCAGGTTGGTTTTCAAGAATCATTAATCTTTCTAGGGCATCCAGATAGTCATATATTGTAGGACGTGAAACGTTATTTTTCTCATTTTCCAGAACATCGCGTTCTATCGACGCGATTTCAACTAATGTAGATGTATTCCTTGCTAAAGATTTCAATACGCTTCTGACTTTGTTGGGTTCTCTTTTTATTTGGGATACCAAACTAATATCAATTTCTGCGAGTAATTCAATGTATGCTCTATTGAGATCAATGGCTTGAGATACAGATTTATTCAATAATGTAGGGAAACCGCCTATAATCATTTTCTCGATAATAAAGTCAATATCCGTTCGAGTTTCAATTAAGTCCACAGGTTCACCTCGAAATAAGCTATTCAAACTAACTTTGCCGCTGGAATGTCCAAGTTCTTGCCAGGACATGGTTCTCATATCAACAATGGTGAACCGTCCAGCGCCCGAATGTATTTTTGTTGTTTCTTTGGGATTGGATGAACCGGTAAGAATAAACTGCCCAACTTGCTGCCTGTCATCTACTTCATGGCGTATGTAATCCCATAGCTTTGGCTGTACTTGCCATTCATCTATGAGTCGTGGGGTATCTCCTTCGAGTAGTTTTTTTGGAGCAATGTCCATTAATAAAGGGACTTGTTCGTCTCGATCAAGGTAAATAATGCTATTTGCAATTTGTTTAGCCGATTCAGTTTTACCGCATGCTTTAGGTCCGCGAATTAATAGAGCACCCGAGGATTCTAGTTTTCGTTTTAATTCTATGTCTGAAATTCGCTCTAAATATGCCATTGTTTACCTATTGATTATTAGGCAAATATAATTCTATTTTACAAATTATGAGAATTATGTTTTACAAATTATTGGGGTTTTACTTTACAAATTATGAGCATTTCGTTTTGCAAATTATGAGAGATTCATTTTACAAATTGTGGATTGAATGACTCGAGTTTTGTTTAAATCTTTAATCTTAGCTCGTTTGAGAATGATTTTTGTCCTTGGTTGTTTTGGCTCTTTTAGTTTTCCATTCTTCCGCCAGCATCGCATAAATTAAATCATCCACCCATTCTCCATGAAAAAACAAACTTTGCTTGAAATGCGCTTCTTTTCGAAATC
>CAZQFZ010000177.1:0-2461 GCA_964592635.1 uncultured Rhizobium sp. | reverse complement strand
AATCGTATTCCATATTTCCTTCCAATGTACTAGAACACATGCAGTTGTCAAAACAATTTTTTTGTAATCGTTTAAAATTTGAGGCAATTAAAAACAGATTAAATTTGGCCCTTTACAGTCTTACTAAGTGGGCACAGATTATTTCTTATGTATATTGGAATTCTCATGCAGCCATCGGTAATATCATTGCTTTTGCGTTGGCTCAAGCCGTTTTTAATTGTGCTTTGTTGCAGTACCGCAACTATGGCGCAAGAAGTATGTGATAACGGCATCGATGACGACGGGAATGGCCTCATTGATTTAAATGATTCTGCATGTGTGTGCCAACTAACCGATCTCCCGCATTTGAGGAACCCCGGTTTTGAGCAGTTTACCGCTCTACCAACAGCCATTTCTCAAATGAATCGTGCTTTAAATTGGCACCAAGCCACTTATGGTACTAGTGATTATTTTAATAGTTTACCGGGAGGGTTTTCGCCACCTGGTTTGCCGAATCCAATCCCTTCAGGTACCGGTATGGCTGGGTTTACGGCAACTCAAGGGGGCTCGGAAAATATTGGTGCATGTTTGCAGTACCCTTTGATACCGGGTTTTACCTACACCTTGACTTTTAGTTTGTTGGGTGGTCGTTATGGTGGCACTGCTGCCAATCCGCCTATACCTGCTTATGATCCAGTAAATGTAACTCTGTATGGACGCAGTGCTTGCCCGTCTTTTCCATTACCTGGCGTAAATGATTGCCCACAGAGCCACGGTTATTCGATATTAGGAGGCGTTTCGTACACTTCGGGCTTCAGTTGGCAGCAGTTCACATTTAATTTTACACCTGTTGACACGATTTACAGTATCATTTTAGGCCCACAATGCGTTCTGCCAGCCAATTTTCAAGGAACACCACAAGGCTCGCCTTATTTTTGGGTGGATGAGGTGCAAATAATTTTGCCTGCTCCCTTCGTGCAAATTCGTGCGGAGGAAGAAGGAAATACTTGCTTAACGGATTGGAATTTACGTGCAGTAGTCACCCATCAGCCGACTGCTTTTCAATGGTATTTCGAAGGAGTTGCCTTGATTGGTCAAACTTCCCAAATCTTAAATCTAAACACCGGATCAGTAGGGCCAGGGGCTTATCAAGTACGAGCCACTTATCCAACTGGATGTATCATCGACACTATTTTAGTGGAGATGAGTAACCTCGATAGTTTTTTTGTAACTGTTGAACCCAGCAATTGTGGACTTCCTTCAGGCAGCCTAAGAATTGATAGCGTTTCAGGTGGAGTTGCTCCAGTTCTTTTTTCAGTTAATGGAAGTTTAGCAAGTTCACAGCGGTTTTATCCAAATTTAGGACCGGGCTTTTATAACGTTACGGCTCAAGATGCACAAGGATGTGTACTAATTCGAAATTATGAAGTCGGGAATATGGGCCCTGCCATTCAGGAGCTGCTTTTGGACATTCAGCCGGTAACTTGCTTTGATTCGCTAGGGGTAATAACGGTGCTTGATGTAGTTTCTGGAACACCTCCTTTTAGCTTTGGACTCAATCCAAATTTACTGGTGGGAGATACTGTAATTGAGCAACTTAATGCTGGAAATTATGTGCTTTATGTACGCGATAGCCTAGGGTGCAGCTTTCAAAAAGAAATTGCAATTATAGATTCTTGTTTTCTTCCTCCCTGTGAAGTTTGGGTTCCCAATGCGTTTACTCCCAACGGCGACGGCATTAATGACCTTTTTATGCTTTCCTCAAATTGCGATTTTGAAGATGCGCAATGGCAGGTGTTCAATCGCTGGGGTGAGTTGGTATTTGAATCGCGCGGCTTGACTGATAGCTGGGATGGACGTCACAACGGTAAGTCTTGCGAAAGCGGCGGCTATGCTTATTATTTTATCGGACGTGCTGAAAATCGTACGATTGTTTCAAAAGGACTGATTTTGCTTGTGCATTAGGTCTGAATTTTGAATATGCACGGCATCTTTGTTGCCTATTAATTTCTGAGGCCATGGAATCATGGCTTCGATTTTTTTTTATCCCAATTCGGAATACTGGTAGCAAATGCAACCAGCCTACTTTGTTGAGTGCTTCGCCGACAGCGGGGCAAACTTTGTTCACTGTAGGGCATCATGAATCAAAAACAAAGCATCTCAAGCCTTGAATCGAATAATTGCCAAATCTATATAGCTTCTTGGTTTTGTTCTAATGACGTTAAAACGCCACAATTAGTTGTCAACTAGTTCAAATCTATCTTAAATTCTCGACAGATGTAATGATATGTTAAATTAAAGAATGGCAGTTTATTTTTCATTTTATTTGTTAGCGGAATTCGGAAATTTCTGCCTAAAATTCGAAAGTGCTCCTTATTATATTGATTGTAACTGGCCTGGTTATTTTAGTCGCAAGACAAATTTCGGTGTTGCCCGTATTTGGCGGTAAAGTAAAAGGTATCCGAAAACAAAAAGTGTTGGC
>CAZQFZ010000176.1:0-2522 GCA_964592635.1 uncultured Rhizobium sp. | reverse complement strand
GTTTCTTCTGGGCTACGACCAACGTTCAAGTTGTTGACAGTGACGTGTTGGATAACGTTTTCTGGATCAACGATGAATGTAGCACGAAGTGCGGCACCGGCCGGTGCGTAGAATACACCTAACTGTTCAATCAAGCTCAACTCACCACGCTGTGTATCAGCAAATTGAGTGTGAGTGATCTTCTGTAGATCAGAGTGTGCCTTTTGCCAAGATACTTTGCAGAACTCGTTGTCTGTAGAACCGGTCAACAGGACTGCATCGCGATCATTAAAGTCGCCTGCCAATTTGTCATAGGCAACGATTTCTGTTGGACATACGAATGTAAAATCCTTAGGATAGTAAACGATTACTTTCCACTTGCCTTCAAACGATTTTTCTGTAATCTCGAAGAATGCATCTTCTGGTTGTCCTGGGCGAACGCCAGTGACTGCGAATGGGGCTAATTTATCGCCAACTGTTTTCATAATATCTCCTGTGTGTTAAATGAAAAACTTATCTGTACAATTTTGTACTGTACAGTTATTGTACATTTATTTAATATAGAAATCAACTATTTTTTAGCAAAATCTAATTGATTTTTCTTATGTCAATAATAGGTTTTAAAAATCAAATAATCTTCTTTTTGGTGCAACAAAGTCTTTAGCAATTCTGGCACCTTCTAATCTCACAGCCGGATCTGGACTACTAAGCATTTCATTGATTAATGCAGTCTTGGCCATGTTCTCCATAGTTCGATCTCTACTGACACTTTTATCCACATCAGGGTTTGTAGCACATCCTGCTAATAACAATGCCGTAATAATTATAATTGATTTCATATTATGTTTCTTTTAATTTAAATTTGATATCTTTATGCTTGACTATAATGAATACGGTTGTTTTACCATCTACCTGCATTGGTAAATCTAAATGTATAGTCACTTCGGGCCCGTCGATATCATTAATCTTGCGATCATTTCCTACCGTGCCCACAAACGGGATCTTTTTGTAATGTCCAAATACACGATCACCTATATCATAGGTATGCTTGTATCCAATCTTATTAAAGTAATCAGTCTGATTGCCCATTTGATTCTCCGATTCTGCTTATTGCAGTCTTACTTTTCTCAAAGTGTAATTGAGCCAGATCAATGCGGCTGTAATCGCGGCCCAAATCCATTCGCCTTGGGCAAAATTAATCATTAGGCTATAGACTAAAAATCCAATAACAAACCACGTGATAGCATCTTGGTTGCTAACATACCAATTTTTAATATAACTCATTTTCCTACTCCGATAAAGTCTCTTAAATCTCTCATAGCATCTTCACGACCTGTATTGTAAGCATCGTTTAACGCTTGAACAATCTGCCAAGGTTTTAGATCTTCTTCACGAATAACATAAGTGCGAAAGTCTGCGTTACCATATCCGTGATCGAGGAGAATGTCACACGGATCGTATCCATTCTCGCCTTCTCTAATACAATAATGCCTAGACATTTGTACTCCAATTTTCAGTTTTATCATCCCAATGACGATTGTCATAGGCAGTAAAGTTGATGCTGTAACCTAGAATACCTGCACACAGCGTGATACCAGCATGATCTCTGCGTGTGATAAATGTAAAATTGAATTGAACAACATAGCCGTCCCGCATGACTTCAACTTCCCAGTACTTATGATCAATGGGTAACTTGCCTGTCCAGTTGCGGATGTTTTTAAAATCACACCAAGTTTTGAACCAAGGATTAGCTATGGCAAAGGTTAAAATTATCACTTAATCCTCGTCGTCGAAATCCACATCGCCATTCATAGAACCGATGATGTCATCGTCGAGTGTTGCACCCAACATACGAATCATACGCATTACTTCCTCTGGACCAAGACTCAGCGTCATGCTAGTATAATCAGCAAGTAGTGTTAAAGTAGTTGCACCATTAACACTGTCGTAGCCAATACGATAGTGATCTTGCACTTGATTTTTAGGAATCCCGGGCATTGGTGGAATAGGGGATACATCGGGAATTACTTTTTTCATATCTTCTGCAATTTTTTCCATATCATTAGGAGGAGGAACGTCTGCCCAAGTAGGGTATTCACGCCCTTTAAACATATTTTTAAACCAATTAATCATTTTATTACTTATTCCTTCTTATATACCCAGCGGCGAAATTTTGTTGATACTGTTGTTCCGATATTTACACCAATAACAACAATGGCTAATATAATGATAATAGCTTCGAACATTTTACTTACTCCTCACACAACGATAACGATTAGATTGAATTCCCAGCTGCTGGGCAGCAGATTCACAAAAATCTGCTCTACTAAACTCTCCCATAGGCCTCCAGTCGTTGGCCTGCGTAGGATTATTGCCCAATGCAACAACTGTATAGAGCATTAGAATATAAGTCATCAATCAATCCCAACCTGACGAGTACAATTCTTACCGCAGTTTTCTTGCCAACTTGTCGAACCCTGGCAGTTGGTGTAATAGCGTTTATTGCCGCCGTCACTAAATCGATAGACGGTACAGCCTTCGTG
>CAZQFZ010000175.1:0-2546 GCA_964592635.1 uncultured Rhizobium sp. | reverse complement strand
ATGCAACTAAAATGTTTGAAAGCATAGATAAGTTATTACCGAAATTCACCTATGAGTATTTCGGTGATAGAATATTAAAGGAGGTTTTTGAGCTTGAAAAATAAATTACTTTTTATTGGTCCTGTAAATAGAATAGTTTATCCTATGGGTGGTGATCAATATAAGAATCAATTAATCATTGAAGGTTTAGAAAACGAATTTAAATTGGTCATTCTTGATACCTATAATTGGAAGAATAATCCTTTAATTTTTCTGGAAATATTCTATTGGTTCGTCACTGGGAACTTTGAAAAAGTTGTGTTATCGTCATCAACTGTTTCTGCACTTAGGTTGATTAAATGGATGAACTATTTTCCTGAAATTCAAAAGAAACTAGTCTATTTTGTGATTGGAGGAGAATTGCATCAAATAGTTAATGAAAAAACTTCATATCTAAAACCACTTTCTCGTGCAAAACAGATAGTGGTAGAAACCGCGACCATGAAAGATTCACTCCACAAAAAAGGGTTATTTAATGTTGTACAGATACCTAATTTTAAAGTATTTCAGGAATCTGAATTGGAAAATCGAAAAAACAAAAAAGCAGGGTTACCATTGAAGTTGGTTTTTTTATCTAGAATTTGTCAAGAAAAAGGAGTAGACCTCATTTTTACTGCTTTAAAAAAATTCCATAAAGATGAAGTTATGATTGACTTTTATGGTCCTATTTCTGTAGAATACAAACTTAGGTTTGAAAATCAACTAGCGAAAGAAGTTAAGGCTCAATACAAGGGCCTATTGAATTTACAGAATGAGGTGGAATCTAGCTACAATAAACTGTCAGAATACCATGTGTTTTTGTTCCCCACTTTTTGGAAAAGCGAAGGGCATGCTGGTGCAATCATAGACGCTTTATGTTCAGGTTTGGCTGTAATTGCCTCTGATTGGAACTCAAACAGGGAATTTATAACTGATAATGGAATCCTCATTAAACCCATGGATTCAGATACCTTGGCAAAGGCAATTCACACATATATAGGTACTCCACATTTGGCTCAAAAGCACGGTGAAAATTCATTGAATAAGGCGAAAGATTTTCATTTTAATCGGATATTTCCACAATATTTGAAAACGCTCCATTGAAAATCCTCATAGTATATCAATACTTTGGCACACCCAATGGCTCTTGGAGTACGAGAATTTATGAGTTGACAAAAAGATGGGTGGATTCTGGCAATCAGGTTATAGTAATTACCAGTCCGTATGATAAGTCAGACATTAAAGCTCAAGGTTTGATTTCTAGACAAAAGGTTGATGGGATTGATTTAATCGTCATTGATTCTGGTGATTCTAACCGATTTAACCGATTTAAACGTGCATATAGAGCTTTAAGGTTTGCGGTTATTTCTACGTTTTTTGCTCTAACTCAATCTGCTGAAGTCATTATCAGTAGCTCAGGTCCTATTACTATAGCGATACCTGGAATCATGCGGAAATTCATTCGAGGAACGCCGTTTGTATTCGAGGTTAGGGATTTATGGCCTTTGGGAGGAATCGTCATGGGGAAAATCAAGAATCCATGGGTTCAAAAATTACTCCTAAAATTTGAGAAGTTTACCTATCATTATGCAAATGCTGTGGTTACTTGTTCCGTTGGACAAAAAGATAACATTGTAAAACGATTGGCATTTGCCAATAAAATTAAGGTTATTCCAAACGCCAGTGATAATGATTTATTTGGAAGTCACAAAGATCTTACCCAAGATCAGTGGAATATAATTGATGGAAAACCCTATGTTCTGCATTTGGGTTCTTTGGGATATATACACAACTGTTCTTATTTGATTGATGTGGCGCGTTACATTCCCGATATTCCCATGGTTTTTATAGGGGACGGTGCGGAAAGGAAGAGTTTAGAAAGCAAGTCTGAAGAGTATCATTTGAACAACGTTTATTTCTTGGGCCAAATGCCCAAAAAAGAGACAGTTGCATGGTTGTCAAACTGCGAACTTTCGTTATTTTCAACCTTGGATAATGAAATACAAGACACCTCTTCCCCCAATAAAATATTTGATAGTTTTGCAGCGGGGAAACCCATCGTTCAGACCACTAGAGGTTGGATTCGTGATTTAGTATCTAAAGAAGGCTGCGGTTTGAGTGCGGATCCCCAAGATCCCCAAGATTTTGCAATGAAAATTAAAGAGTATTTTCAGCTTGATAAAATTTCAAAAGACAAATTTACGCAGGCTGCGAAGAAAGTATCCCAATTTAAGTTTAATAGAGATATTTTAGCCACAGAGTATCTCAAAATTTTAACAGATGTCTCAAATTAATCTCATGTTCCACGATGTTAAACTAAATCCATCCAGGTGGAATACCACACCCAACAGATTTAGGGAAATGATTGAGATTATTGCAGGTCATCAAAATCAAATCACCATTACGGTTGACGATGCGGGAAGGGGTAATTTTGAGTACATGTTGCCCATTTTTCGTGAATTCAAGTTGAAGACTTATATTTTCGTTCCCACGTTTTACATATCTAAAGGTGGAAATACGAGTAAGTA
>CAZQFZ010000174.1:0-2553 GCA_964592635.1 uncultured Rhizobium sp. | reverse complement strand
GCAGGTGTGGACTACCAAATCAAGCAGGGCGGTTCTCTCAGAATCGAACCTACATTCCGTTACAATATGCTGAATTTCATTGATGCTCCCCTGTCGGGACGCTTGTACTCTGTTGGCTTGAATTTAGGTTATTATTGGGGAAGTTAATAAATCTGTAAAGCAAAACACTCAAAATCTGCAAAACAAAATGCCCATCCCCCGAAATAAAATAGAACTTATTCAGGAAATAAATGAACATTACCATCGATTAATCATTGAGTTAAATTCCATACCTCCAGAACAAAGATTAGAAAAATCAATGGAAGGGCATGTTAAGAATTCGCTTATGACTCCTCAAGATTTAATTGCTTATTTGATTGGTTGGGGACAATTGGTGCTCAAATGGAATCGATTAAAAAATTCAGGAGTTGAACCTGATTTTCCAGACACCGGTTTTAAATGGAACGAGTTGGGAAAATTAGCGCAACATTTTTATACTGAGCATGGCAACAGCGACTTCGAATCACTCATAAATAAACTCGAAATCACCATCCAAGAAATTCTTCAAATAATTGAATTACAAACAAATGAAGAACTCTATGTTAAACCATGGTACGGGAAATGGACCTTGGGAAAAATGATTCAATTAAATACATCTTCACCATTCAAAAATGCACGATTGCGAATTCGGAAATGGAAAAAGAATGTTGAATAAACCTCCCTCCTACTCCAAAACAATCTCCGAATGGGCAGTTTTTGATTTTCGGCGGTTGATTTCGATGCTGTAGTTGCGTTTTTCCTGTTCGAGCGAGTTTAATCCCACGGAAATTCGATTTTGATTCACCGTTGTTGCGCTAAATATTCGAGTTGACCAATACTCATATTCTGGATACTTTTTTGTATCGGGATACATAAAATCTACCAATAACGCATACTGAAACACCAAGGTACGCAACTGCCTGTAAAGCCGCCGATTATTCATCCCCCCAAAAAACCAATAAACCGGTTTGTATAGCACGAATCCATCGTTCACGTTGCGGGAGTATTTTTGATCAATTTCCAGTAACGAATCAATGTATTTTGACAACGTCGTATCAATGGATTGCACATAATTTTGATGTAACTGAGGGTAATCTTGTACCGTTTTCTGTGTGATTGAATATCTGCTGGTAACGAATGTAGTTGTGTGCTCCAACGCTTTGGGAAAACATCAAAACAAACAGAACCAACAGGGAGTGTTTTAGTAATTTCACTCCGACAATTTTAAAATTTTCAAAGAACCTCGGGCTACAATGAGAAAAACCACAAATCCAACAATGAGGTCCGGGAATTTCGATTGAGTGACGTACACCAATCCCCCAGCTAAAACAACCCCTAAATTCACAATCACATCATTGGAAGTAAAAATCATGCTCGCTTGCATGTGCGCCTCCTGATTTCTACTCTTTTGAAGCAAATACAAGCACCATCCATTCCCCATCAATGCCAAAATAGATATGAAAATCATGGTTTGAAATTCAGGCATCGTTTCCTGTCCCCAAAAGCGCCTAAGGACTTCCATAAATCCCCAAACGGCCAAAATCAACTGAAAATATCCTGCATATTGAGCGATTTTCTTCTTTCGCAAAACCGTGCCGCCCACGGCAAAAAGCGCCAATGCATACACGATGCTATCCGCCAACATGTCTAAACTATCAGCAAAAAGTCCCATGGAATTCGACCAAAAACCTGTCAATAATTCCAACAGAAAAAAGAACAAGTTAATGGTCAAAACGGACCAGAGCAACTTGCGTTCATTCGCGGAATTCTGTGCATTTTGATCGGACGAAAGACTATCCGCAAACGCATCCCCCGAAACAGAATCCAGGAGTAATGTATTGAAATTTAAAGAGTCTAATTTTTGAAAAATGGGTGTTTGATCTCCTGTGTGGAACACGGTGAGTTTTCTTTGGGGGATGTCAAACTCGAGTGCCTGAATTTGCGGTAAATCGGCGAGCTTCATCCGGATCATTTGTTCTTCGGAGGGACAGTCCATTTTCTGGATATGAAACGTGGTTTTCTGCATAGGGATCCAATGCGAAATTATGGGGAAAGTCCTTTAGTTTCAATAATTAAAAAAATTGGGTAACTTCCCAACATGAAACAGGTGGTACTAGCAATTATATTTTTTCAGTTTTGGGGGATGTCAGCGCAAACGGATACGATGGGTAAGCCTGCGAAAGCTGCCAAGTCTGTTGAATCCAAACATATCAGCACAGCATCTGATGAACCGTCTTCAGGGGTTGGCGTTCTAAATTCCGTGGATACTGCCATTTATGAATATTCTGCCCCCATGGTGGAAGTGAAAGCCCGATTTCCCGGCGGTGAATCTAGGTTTTACCAATATATTGCTCAAAAAATGCAATATCCTACGCGCTGCATGGAGAATGAAATCAGAGGACAAGTAATGGTCAGATTTATGGTGGACAAAACGGGCAGCGTGAGCCGTGTATCGGTAATAAAAGACGTGAAAGCTTGTCCCGAATTCTCCAAAGAAGCCATTCGAGTAATTTCAACATCACCTCGCTGGATTCC
>CAZQFZ010000173.1:1452-2558 GCA_964592635.1 uncultured Rhizobium sp. | reverse complement strand
GGGACAGAAATACGCTATCCATTTCCCGGATAAATTCCGTAAAAATGTCCAAGCCCTGCAGCTCCTCCAACAAAAAGAAAAGGAATACGCCAAACTAACTCAATCCATCAAAGAATTGAAAGTTGTAATCGGTCACCAAATGATTAGATAAAAAAATGCCACCCGATGAGGTGGCGTTCTGTTCATGGCTTATTTTTTTTAACTTCGTAGTTAATGCTATTAATGATTTATGGCGGTTAACAACAAGTTAGCAGAAATATTAAGAAATGCCTATAACAAAGAACAATTTCAGTTTTGCGACATTTTTAAGTGTTGATTTTGGAGCCTCTTCAGGTTCAGGATTCCGAATTATTCATAATGAGATTAACTATATTGTGACCGCAAAACATGTCGTTTTTAACAAAGAAGATTTACGATCTGAACTATGGATAAAATCTCGAAATTATTTCGGGGAGCCAGAGGAAGGATATAGTGCAAAGGTATCGCTTTCACAAGAAAACGTGTTTACTTTTGACAACTTGGATATCGTTTTAATTAAACTTCTAACAGAATTCAATTATGAAGTAGAGTTTGCTGGTGTAGACATTTCAAATGCATCTGAGGATGATATTGATACTTATGCCTATGTTTCAATCGGGAAAAGTATTTTCCTAGTAGGCTTCCCATCCTCACTTACTGTGGATGATTTTTACGAAGTTGACAGACCTTTGCTTAGGACAGGAATTATTGCGGGTAAAAATGTAACGAATAACACATTCGTAATCGACGCCATAGCATATTATGGAGTTAGTGGAGGTCCAGTTGTTCAGATTGACGAGGAAAATAACATTAAAATTGTTGGTATTGTTTCAAGATACGTTCCTTTTATTACTGAATGGCGCAATCGACACGAAACTATTTTTTCAAGACAAGACTTCTTTAATTCAGGCTATGCTGTTTGCATCCCTTTAGACAAAATTATGGACAAAATTAGAGGAAATTAACCATGAGAATTTCAAATACAAAGAATCCAATTTATAATAGAACTATAAATCCGATTTATAACCACAACATAAATCCGATTTATAACCACAACATAAATCCGATTTATAACCACAACATAAATC
>CAZQFZ010000173.1:0-1352 GCA_964592635.1 uncultured Rhizobium sp. | reverse complement strand
CGATTTATAACCATAACATAAATCCGATTTATAACCACAAAATAAATCCGATTTATAACCACAAAATAAATCCAATTTATAACCACAACATAAATCCGATTTACAATTTGAATTTTTCAGGTCTTTTCTTATTTGAAATGAATGGTGCAATTAACGGATATGCAATAATTCATAATCAAATCCTTCTATTGTTTAACACTTCCAATGTTCTCATGGGTTATGGCGTAAAACACACTCGAGATGGCTTTATTCTATTTGATAAAGGGACTTATATTGGGCATTTTGAAAGCAATTCCAATAACGGTTATAATTATTTTGATAAAACAAATAAGTGGACACAATTTCTGACATAAATACTTCTGCTAATAGGCGTTTGGCTCAATGGCGGGTGAAGTGGTTAATTGAACATTCTACCTAGCATCAACTTTTGTGGTGTATTGAAAGTTTTGTGCCCCGAAATCCGCTACTGCGCCAAACCGTTGTTTAATATAATAACTAATATTATTTACGTAATAACAAAAAACGCCACCCGATGAGGTGGCGTTCTGCTTTTCTGTTTGCTTACTTTGAACATCGTTCCGATGTCAGCACCAGCGTGATTTTCCATTCCTGTGCTTCGTCGGTGATATCCTCATCAACGGTCACATCCATTTTATTCACCTTACCGCTTAACTCGGCACCGGCTTTAAAACGTGTTACATCTCTTTTGGTCTTGACATTCAAAATCAAATCGGAGCTTGTGCAATCTCCTTCTTTTAGATTTTTCATAACTTACTTTTTTTGCCTTGGGCTCATTGCCCAGGGCAGGTTAAACTTCTACTTTCTGTATGCACTTCTCCGAGCGCATCACAATACTGATTCCCATTGTTTCGTGTGTGTCTGTAATATCCTCCACCAAATCAACATCCATTCTATTCACGCTCGAACTTAACTCCGAACCTGCCTTAAAACGAATGGTATTCTTTTTCACATTCAACACAAAATCCGAATGGGTACATCCTTCGTCAATTACTTTTTCCATGACTTTCTCTTTTTGCCTTGGGCTCATCGCCCAGGGCGGTTAAACATCTGCTTTCTGTTTACACTTCTCCGAGCGCATCACAATACTGATTCCCAAAATTTCGTGCGTGTCAGTGAAATCCTCCACCAAATCCACATCCATTTTATTCACGCTCGAACTCAATTCAGCACCTGCCTTAAAACGGACAGATTTCTTTTTTACATTCAATTCAAAGTCAGAATTGGTGCAACCACCATCAATTACTTTTTCCATTTTTTCTAAGATTTAAAAAATGCCCCCGGTTTCCCGAGAGCATTCGAACATTTTACAATAAATCATTTCTCTTTTGGTT
>CAZQFZ010000172.1:0-2605 GCA_964592635.1 uncultured Rhizobium sp. | reverse complement strand
TCTAGCAGTAATAACTCCATCAGTTTCAAATCCAGACGAATTAGAGCCATTAATAAATTCAACGTCAGTGTCATAAGTTGCTCTTACATAACTGTATGACGCATTCCATCTCAACTTATCTACGTTACCAACCAAACCAAAATCCAAACCTTGGCGTTTTGTACGGCCAATATTATTGTAGTAACCAGCACCATTAACTGCACTTGCTGCTGTAAATTGAATATCATCATGGTTCATTGCTTGATAAACACCAGCATTCCAACGGATATTTTCAGTTAAGTTACCACGACTACCAAACTCATAGGTCTTAGCCACCACTTGTTTCAATGGAGGATCATCTGCCATTTGTGATGGTAATAGACAAGGAGTTGCTGGATTAGAACAACCTAATTCAATGGAAGTTGGCGCACGACTTGATTCACTGTAAGACGCAAATAAGGTTAGATTGTCATTAGGCGTATGCGTTAGACCAACAGTCGGATTTAAGCGTGTATAGCTATCACGATCTGTCAAACTTCCTGGGTTAGTTGGAGTAATTGGGCCACGTAAAACGTCGACGTTATCAATACGTGTGAAATTCCAGCTTGCACCCATATTAAGGTGCCATTTGTCATTCAATGACAATGTATCAGTTGCAAATAAACGCGCTGTATATTGCTTGCCTGATAAACCAGTACTTTGACGAGCAAAGTTGTAGGGCCCAATTGGAAGACGTGATCCATCAAAAACTGTATCATTACCTTCGAATTCATAAACTGGAGTTTCGGAAGGTCCTGTTGTGGCTTCACTTTCAACTTCATGCACATTTATTTGTTCGAATTGCTTAAAACGCATACGTGAGTAGTCAAAACCAGCGCCCACTATAAATTGATTCTTTTTACCCATCCAATCTTGGTTAAACGCCATTTGACCAGTCGCACCATAAGTATCTTGCTTGGTTGAAGTTCTATTCATAGCAGAACCGATACCCTCGATCCCTTCACAATCTTCTGGGTTGGCACATGACGCAGCTCCAGTTCCTGGTCCTCCAGTACCAAACCCATATGGATTGTAAATTGGGTGATCGATTTGGTCCTCACCCACCTCTAATTCCCATAAGTCACCATTTATTGTATGACGGTTCGATTTACGGTAGTAAACGTTACCTGACAACATCACGTCATTATTGACCCAATGCGAACCATTCAAAGCTAGGAAGTGAGAATAGTTATTAGTAAGGTCAGGGCGCGTATGGATTTGATCTCGATCACCGCTTAGTAAGTTTTGAGGCGTGAAGCCGTTACCGATTAACTTATTGTCTGCACCAATATAAGTTAAATCTAGCTTAGTCGATTCGTTTTGCCAGCCGATTTTTGAGAATAATTGATTGACATGGCTTGGTGAGTATTGTCGCCAGCCATCTTCTGTAGTGTTTTGGTAGCCAACGATGTAATCCACTGAGCCATCTTTAGAGACGCCCCCGAATTCAGCAAGTGAGCGTTGACGACCCCATGAACCAGCTTCGTATTCAAGCGCTGCGCCTTGGTTATTACGACCGCTCTTAGTTTGAATAGCAATCGCACCACCAAGTGTATTTAAACCGTATAGCGGGTTTGAACCTGGGATTAATTGCATTCCACCAATTGCAAAGCTAGGGATCTTGTCCCAAAGTGTCACATCACCGAATGGCTCGTTAACACGAACACCATCGATGTAGGTTGAAAGACCTTGTGAGTTACCCAACAAAGGAGATGATGAGTAGCCACGGAAATTAATTTCTGGCTGCCAAGGATTACCACCCATTTCTGAGACAGTCACACCCTGCATGTTATTTTGCATGTAATCTGCAATCGACACGCCCGTTTGATTAGCAACGCCCTTAGGGTCTGCAATCTGAATATTGGCTGGAATAATGTTAAGCGGCAAACCAATTGAAGGAAGTGGTGTTGCGCTATACACATTGATGGTGCCTGTAGTCATTTTTTCAGCGGCTCCAATTGATGCTGAGCTAGCGAGGGCTAACGCCACGATTGCAGTTAATTTTAGTTTCATGAATTTTATTTCCGTATTAAAGATGTTGAGACTCTAGTGAAGTTTTTAACGAAATTCAATATCTGAAGCACCTAAAATTCTTAGGAAAACTTCCCGAAGAAAGACCGCCCTTAACCATTATAAAAAATATTAAATAAATCAATAGGTTAATGTGTAGCAAAAAACCCGATTTGATGAAGAATTGTTGTAAAAAAGTAACGATGTTTGTATAGCTAAAAAATCACTTCTAAACCCACTTCTTTGGGCTTGGTTTGGAACTTAACATCGATACCAAAATTGGGCACAAAAGCTAAATCATCGCCTACAAAAATTAAAGGTAGATTTTCACGCTCCCAGGGAGGTAAATGGGATTCTTGGAGCATTTGTTTAATTTTTTTGGTAGGTCTTTTGGCATCAGGTTTAAAAAATTCCCCTCCCTGTCGATTTCTAATTTTTAATTTTTGTTCACTTAAAAAGTTTATATTGATGCCTCGACCTTTAACTTTTTTGAAAGTTAGTTTTTGTCCATTAGGCAAAATAATTTCTGATTCACCTTTCCAAATCATTTCATAATTTTTGTGTGTTTGTTGATTTT
>CAZQFZ010000171.1:0-2649 GCA_964592635.1 uncultured Rhizobium sp. | reverse complement strand
ATGCTTTTGCTAAGACCAATGATTTGGTCAGTGCGAAGGATGCTTGGAACAAGGTAATTGAGAATTTCACGGAAAAGAAGTACGTAGATATTGCCAAACAGCGTTTAGCATCGGTGAAATAAACGTTGAATTTGAAAAAATCCTGAAGAGCGAGTTAATAGTTTAAAAGTAATTTTCATGAACAAAAAAACCGGCGCAAGCCGGTTTTTTTGTTTGGAATTTATTGGATAATTAAATCAGATTTAACCTATCTTCAAAATACGTCCTATTTCTCTTGATACATCCAACACCAACGCATCAATCGAAAACAAAAAGTCGATACTATTGATCTCTCCATAATATTACTTCAAATCCATGGCGGTGGAGCCCATTGAATGATTCTTTGGATGGATTGCTTGACTTTGATTTGATTTCTTTTACCTCTGATAGTTCTGAATTCCATTTGAGTTTTCAGTATCTGAATGGTTTAAATAAAAAATGGATAACTCAAAAATTAACTGATTTTCATTCTACGCAAACTTCATGTTCTACTGTCGTTTTTCAAGAGGATTACTATTCTCCTTATGATTTAGAATTGTTCATTTCAACCAATTCTTCCAGTTTGTTGGATTGTGCTGGATTTAATTACGATTCATTCCAAGCCCATTTTAGTTTGCAGAATTCAATTTCGATTCCTTACGCAACCAAAAACCTAACCACATACGATTATTCTTCGTCTTTGGGTCTGAGTCCAAATATACAAGGCAAAATGTATTATGTAAATCTGGGTAATCTATCCAAAGGCATGATATCTAATTATTTAAAGCAACTAAGTGATTCCACAGGGGCATGTAGTTTTATCAAACTCAGATCGAATTTTTATTACAATCCAGAAAAACAGAATCTTTCCCAGAATCCTGTCTGTTTTAAGGATACATTCAATGCAACAAATTGTAAAGACTGTGAAACCATTGAAAATAAACTAATTGAATATCAATTTATCCAAAATACTGCCGATTCATTGCCCTTGGTAGCAAAATGGAATTCTCAAAGTATAACCACCTGGTTAGCATCCAACAATATTAAAGCAGATGTATATTTAACCAATAGTGACTGCTCCACCTGCTCAGAAAAACAAATAATGGTTTGTCAAGAACCATCTAATCAGGCCAAAAGCGTGTATCAATTTATCCAAAAACTTTCTTTAGAAAATAAACTGGGTTACAATACTGGGTATTATTCTTTGGATACCCAATATCGTAATATAATTGCCAATTTTATTAATACTTCAACTGTCATTGTTGATTCTCTGCTGGGTTGGCAGGTTTCACAAACAAATAACGGTATTATAGGTACACTTCGAGTTAGTTCAAATACACGAATTTCTTTTCAATTTGATTTCGAACTTGGAGCATTGGATGCACTTACTTCAGTTCAACAAACGTATGGATTCAGGCCCAAACCGCAACAAGGCAAATCCAACGTTCTCAATATTTCAGTGAGTAATGGAATTGCCAGTGATATACTTTCTGTTCAAGTTGCAGGCGTTTCTATGATGGAGTGCTGTTCTTTCGACCAAACCGTGTTATGTCGAAAAGAGTTTTTACCTAAATTAAAAGTTAAACCAACTCCTTGCGGTCAAGAACTTATTCCAATTGCGCGTTTCAATGCACATTTGAAGTATCAATATTATCGTGACAGTTTACTCTCAGTATTTCAAGACTCATTCTTGAACCATTGTTTAAATAACTTAAAAGATACCATTCGTTTTAATTATTTAAAACAAAACCACCATTTTACATTGTATTATTATGATTTGGCGGGTAATTTGGAGCGTACGGTGCCACCTCAAGGTATTCAATCATTAAGTCTGAATGCTACAGCCCGTCAGAACCTCAATGATTATCGGTCGCTGAATGACTCCAACAAACGAGTATTTACTAACCATGATCTAAACAGTATATATCATTACAACTCATTAAATCTGGTGGATTATCAAATTACTCCTGATGCTGGAATTACCTATTTTTATTACGATCGATTGGGAAGAATGGTTGCCAGCCAAAATGCAAAACAACATCAAAAAAGTGTTGACCAAGGCAAATACATTTACAGTTATACTACATATGATGCTCTGGGTCGCATAGTAGAAGTAGGTGAAGTAACATCGAATGTAGAATTCAAAACAGACAGTATTCAATATGATTCGATAGAGTTAAGCAAGAACAACAGTATTTACACACGTTGGCTAGCAGCTTCTACTCGTTCTGAAATTACCAAAACTTTTTATGATGAACCTATAAACAATTTGGTAGATCAGTTTTTTGATGATTTGGGATCAGGCACTGGACAACAAAATTTGCGTAACCGAGTTTCTTCATCTGCATACTTTGAAACTCCATCAGTTTTATATGACCGTGCTACTCATTACAGTTATGATATTCATGGAAATGTACATACACTAGTTCAAGAAAACCCCGATTTAAGAGAATTAGGTAATGATGTTAAAACCATGTACTATGAATACGAATTATTCAGTGGAAAAGTCAAACAAGTTTCTTATCAAAAAGGACAAGTCGATCAATTTATTCATCGATATGATTACGATGCTGACAATCGATTGTTAAGCGCTCAAACCAGTTTGGATGGAGTTATTTGGGATATGGATGC
>CAZQFZ010000170.1:0-2883 GCA_964592635.1 uncultured Rhizobium sp. | reverse complement strand
CAGGTCTATGACGTCTAGCATCCACATTTCCAGACAATATCAGATGGTGCACTTGATGCCCTTGTTGCGTCAGAACATAAGAGCTTCCACCGAAACCCAAAATTTCATCGTCCGGATGCGCAATGACTGTTAAGATTTTCATTGAAATAATTTATGTTTTAGCGTATGTAGGCTCTGACTTAAACTCTGTCTTAATCTCAACTTTTTTTGATAAAGACCATCCATATTCAAAATTGCCTCTAATTGCTGGTTGTATGTATCCCTTTCAATACTAAATCTACCGTATATTTGAATATCAGACCGTTTTCGAACTTGGAATGTGGGTATGCTTGTAAAAATCTCCTTGTATCCTAGATTAGCGAGAATCAGAAACTGTTTTTTGGAATAAAACCCACCGGGAATTGAACAACTAATCACTTCTTTTTGAATAATACCTTCAAGAATATCCTTGCTTATTTTCCATTCGTCCAAAATTTCCTTGGATGATAATAAGGAAATATTTTTTGGTGATTGTGTGAGTGACTTCCTATGATATGTCCTTCGTCACTGAATGTTCTAATTTGAGCTTCAGTCATATACTTACTCGTATTTCCACCTTTAGATATGTAAAACGTGGGAACGAAAATATAAGCCTTCAACTTGAATTCACGAAAAATGGGCAACATGTACTCTAAATTACCTCTTCCCGCATCGTCAACCGTAATGGTGATTTGATTTTGATGATCTGCAATAATCTCAATCATTTCCCTAAATCTGTTAGGTGTGGTATTCCACCTTGATGGATTTAGTTTAACATCGTGGAACATGAGATTAATTTGAGACATGTGTTAAAATTTTGAGATACTCTGTTGCTAAAATATCTCTATTAAACTGAAATTGGGATACTGTCTTCGCAGCCTGTGTAAATTTCTCTTTTGAAATTTCATCAAGCTGAAAATACCATTTTATTTTCTCTGCAAAATCTTGGGGATCTTGAGGATCCGCATTCAACCCGCAGCCTTCTTTAGATACTAAATCATGAATCCATCCTCTGGTGGTTTGAACAATGGGTTTACCCGCTGCAAAACTATCAAATATTTTATTTGGGGAGGAGGTGTCTTGAATTTCATTATCCAAGGTTGAAAACAGCGAAAGTTCGCAATTTGACAACCATGCGACCGTTTCCTTTTTGGGCATTTGGCCTATGAAATATACGTTATTCAAATGATAGTCTTTAGACTTGCTTTCTAAACTCTTCCTTTCCGCACCGTCCCCAATAAAAACCATGGGGATGTCGGGAATGTATCGCGCCACCTCAATTAAATAAGAGCAGTTGTGTATGTATCCCAAAGAACCCAAATGCAGAACATAGGGTTTTCCATCAATTATATTCCACTGTTCTTTGGTAAGATCTTTGTGAAATCCAAATAAATCGTTATCACTGGCGTTTGGAATAACATTTATTTTATTCTCAAATGCCAATCGTTTTACAATATTATCCTTTTGTCCAACGGAACAAGTGACCACTGCATTTGCATAACGATAGGTAAACCGTTCAAATTTGAGGAGCACTTTCTGAAGCCATGAACTCTTGATTTTACCCATCACAATTCCTCCCAAAGGCCATAAATCCCTCACCTCAAATACAAATGGAGTTTTACGGAAGAACTTCCGCAGAATACCAGGAATTGCCACAGTTATGGGACCAGAACTACTGATAATGACTTCAGCAGATTCAGTTATGGCAAAAAACGTAGAAATAACCGCAAACCTCAAAGCTCTATATGCACGTTTAAATCGGTTAAATCGGTTAGAATCGCCAGAATTAATAACAATTAAATCAATACCATCCACCTTTTGTCTAGAAATCAAACCTTGAGCTCTAATGTCTGACTTATCATACGGACTTGTAATTACTGTAACCTGATTGCCAGAATCCACCCATCTTTTAGTCAACTCATAAATTCTCGTACTCCAAGAGCCGTTGGGTGTTCCAAAATATTGATATACTATAAGGATTTTCAATGAAGTGTTTTCAAATATTGCGGAAAAACCCGATTAAAATGAAAATCTTTCGCCCTTATCAATGAATATTCACCGTGCTTCTGAGCCAAATTTGGAGAACCTATGTATGTTTGAATTGCATTTACTAATGCTTCTGAATCCATCGGTTTAATGAGAATTCCGTTATTGGTTATAAATTCACTATTTGAATTCCAATCTGTGGCTATTATGGCTAAACCTGAACATAAAGCGTCTATAATTGCACCTGCATGTCCTTCACTTTTCCAAAAAGTTGGGAACAAAAACACATGATATTTTGATAGTTTATTGTAGCTATATTCAACCTCATTCAGTAAATCTAAGACGCCCTTGTATTGAGCTTTATCTTCTTTCGCTAGTTGAGTTTCAAACTTAAGTTTATATTCAACTGAAATAGGGCCATAAAAATCAATCAAAACTTCATCTTTGCGGAATTTTTTCAAAGCTGTAAAAATGAGGTCAACGCCTTTTTCTTCACAAATTCTAGATAAAAAAACCAACTTTAAAGGTATCTCAGTTTCCTTGATCCTTCGATTTTCCAATTCCGATTCTTGAAAAACTTTAAAATTAGGTATTTGCACCAAGTTTCTTAACCCTTTTCCGTGGAGTGAATCTTTCATGGTTGTGGTTTCTACTACTATCTGTTTTGCACGAGAAAGAAGTTTAAAATATGAAGCGTTTTTAGATACTATTTGGTGCAATTCTCCCCCAATTACAAAATAGACTAGTTTCCTTTGAGCTTCAGGAAAATAATTCATCCATTTAATCAACCTAAGTGCAGAAACAGTTGATGACGATAAAACAATTTGTTCTAAGTTCCCATCATTCACGAACCAATAGAACATTTTCAGAAAAATCAAA
>CAZQFZ010000169.1:0-3102 GCA_964592635.1 uncultured Rhizobium sp. | reverse complement strand
TTGATCTTTGAGGGCTGGGAATTGTTGGTTTTCCATGATTTGATTTCCTATTTAAATTTTGATAACAGTATTATAACAAATGTTTGATTTATTGTCAAATAGCAGGGTTGTAAACAACTTCTGAAGATTTTGTGCCAGATTTTAATTCGCCTACAGTGTCGAATCCTTTTACACCGCAAGTTTGTTCATCAGCAAAGAACCAATCATTTTGAAGAGTGACGATGATAGAGTTACCAATATCGCGCTCATCATCGATGTAGTTAATCCATGGTCGATCGCCGATTAGTTTTCTGAGTGTTGACATGAGATTGTTCTTTGTTTAAAAGTCTCGACCATTCCAAATCGCGTTCCATACACACTCGCGAACTGCAGTATCAGTAGCTTCGCTGAAATCTTCCTTGGAAAGTCGAGCCAATAGATTTAGTTCTTCGACAACTTGTTCCCAAGTCATCTTAGACTCTATTGCTTTAACAACAATATCGTGAACTGCCCTGTCACCGGCATCAGTGTACATGGAGTATTTGGGAGATTTTGTATTCATTGTGGGATCCGATCACAAGAAGTCGTAAGAAGTTTCGGATTGACCAGCTTTACCAAAGGAGATCGCTGGAGTAACATCATCGCACAATTTGAAGAACACATCAGTTGCGATCTTGGAATCTTCAGTTTCAAGGAACATCGTGCCGTTGAAAAAGTAGGCGCGAACATTAGTAACAGACTTGACGACTTCGAGAACTTTTGCTTCGTTGATCATTTCGATTCTCCAGTTTTGTTGCGATAGGTGTATTATATACCAAAAATGATTTATTGTCAAATTTTAGTAAATAACTTCCGCGGACTCACGCACCCTAAAATATTCGGGCACATACAACTCACTATAGCATACGTAATCACACGCCAATTGTTCTGTTGTAATACCACACTCCCTAGCTTCACCAGCAATGCGTTTCAACACTTTGCGACCGTGAGTAAATTTTACCAGGTCGATATAGCTATCAAACCAACGAATAGAACGATTTTTCTTACCACCAAAATCAATAGATTGATACGCAATAGCAGCACGATTTTTCTTATACAACTCAACGTCAATTTGAGAATCTGGAGCAGCAATACTGCGCTCCAGTGCAGCTTCAATCTGTTCCATAGGCACGTTAAATGTAGAGTAACCGCGAACCAACATGTCGTAATAACCCTTGCTAGGCTGGCGCTCAGGGTGACCAGGAGTCATGTAATACATCCATGCCTGATAAGTAGTACCATTAGCCTCAACGGTTACCAGCTTACGATTGTAATAATAGGGATAACCCTCTCTTTGATCGAGGGACTTCAGTGCCTCATCGTCGATTTCCCACAGAACACCATAGGTATTAGTGCCCTCTTGAGGATAAACGTCAGCGTGAAGAGCAAAACGAAAAGCATGATCGCGAACCATGCCTCGACCGAGTGCGAGGGGGTTGCCAGTACGCATAATCATCTGCTCGGGATCAGAATTCATTCCGTAGCCAAAATAGTGGTGTTTAGTACTCATATATTTTCTCCTTGTACTAAAAGGAGGAAATGCCCTCCCTGCAATCTTGTGATCTATTCACAAGATAGGAGTATTATATCATAAATGAGATTTATTGTCAAGTGAAAATGAATATTAAATTCGGCGTTCTTTACCCATTATTTTTAAAATATGATGGAATTTATCGATTTTAAAATCACGATCTTGTTTTAGACCCATGGCACCCAAGTTCCTTGCGATAATTTTTGCACTAACATCACCTAACGTTCTCGCACCATTATCCGGAACATAAATCCATGCCTCTTCAGTTGGTGAGAATGTCACCAACATTGGTATTCTTCTGTTTGGGTTTGGGTTTTCTGGATTCAAATAAACTCTTTCAGATTTTTTATCGTCGATACCTATTGCTTTTCTCATCCAATCCTCACCGCTATTTTTGCCAGCCTTATCGGCATAAGGAATTGGCTCCCTGTTGATTGAGTCGGATCCACTTGATCTCGGTGCAACAATTCTGCCGATCTTTCCTTGTTTTACTTCTTCTAGAGGTCTACTCGCAGACTCCAGTAAGTTTAAAATATTTCTAATTTGATCTGTTTGATTCATAATAACCTCTATGGATAAGCTTATTTATCATATTTTTAAAATTTATATTTATCATATTTAGATCTATGGAGGCGTTGTAAAAACTTCTCTAGAATAGTCTAGTGTTTTTAAATAGGCAATCTCCCGATGAGTGAGTCCAAATTCATGTTCAGCATCATTAATTGGCACATTCAATGACCTTATCCATTCTAAAGTTATAAAAGGGCTGGTTTGATAGCGACGTAACAGAAATGTATAAATGTCACTGTTTAACATATCTACGATTTTGGCAGCATCTGGGTGAACCAATGTGTAATCTTGATTTAACTTCATGTCCATTTCCATGCCATCATAAGTCAACTTGGCATCAAAAGTCGTGTATCGATTCAATCTACGAAAAAATACAGCGCCTATAGGCAATGGTTTAACGTCACGTCCAACAGTTTTAAAGCTCACGCCTCCCCGATAACTCTGAATTTTTGTAAGTATCGAATGCTCCATTTCGTTATGGATAGTGAGTATTGTGTCTTTTTCAATCTCAATCACAAAAGACTTTTTGTTTTTCGTAATAACTGTTTTGCCTATTCTATTCAGTTGTTGGATAAAATACCAGATAGAAGACGTGACTGTAAAGTATTCACCTGCATCATTGTTGATATAAATGATCTCTTTTGGATTCAAGTATCCACCCATGCCAATTTTAAAGGCTGTTGGTGGAGTAATCATTGCCAAGAAACCTTTGATGTTTAACAATTCTTGACTTTTTTTGACAAATAGAATATAAAGCGGTGTGTGTCCACCACCATTCACACCAGTGGCGCTTTGATAGGGCGGGTTTCCAATAATTACATCGAATTTCATAATTTATAAAAGAGTATTTAATTGTATACCAATACTCTCTTATTGTAAAGTAATTTTAGTAACGATAAATCTCTGGCTTGAACGGACCTTCAACAGCGACGCCAATATAGTCAGCCTGTTCCTTAGTCAGTTTAGTCAACTTAGCGCCAACA
>CAZQFZ010000168.1:0-3118 GCA_964592635.1 uncultured Rhizobium sp. | reverse complement strand
ACTCACTCTAAGGTTGCAAAGTTCCCTATTTTAAGTTGAATAACAAAATCTACCAACCAAAATGTTCTTTATATTCCGATGAAATTTGCAAATTTTGGTACTTCTTACCGCTTATTTTATCTGCTTCATTGCGGATGTACTCAGCTCGTTCTTTGGATGCGGGATGTGTTGAAAACCAGCTTAAATTCTCTTCCAATTCTGGATTTCCTGATTTTTTGGAAAAAATATCCATAGTTTCAGCCAATGCTTTCGGATCCAAACCAGCATTGCTCATATAAATTACTGCTGTCAAATCTGCCTCCTCTTCCAATGATCTGTCGTAAGCATTCGATGTGAAAAATCGAATCGCTTCCTTAACCGCTTCTGCATTGCCTCCAACCAAAGTTGTCAAAGCTGTGATTCCTATTTGAGTAGCAATTTTACGTGAAACATGATCTTTTTGGATATGTGCCAATTCATGTGCTAAAACACCTGCAATTTGATCGGCCGACTTACATCCATTAGTAAATAATCCTGAATTTACAATGAGATAATCTCCAGGCATTGCAAATGCATTCGCAGTGGCATCCTCAACTAGATGAAGCTTGATTTGTTCACGAGAAATTTGATTATGTTCACAAATTCGATTCAAAATGGTATCTAAAACCACAAGCATCATGGTGTCGTTATCCACCGTTTCAGTACTTTTCATGGTTTCCCAGATTTGATTTCCCAATTCCTGTTCAAGAGCATGCGTGGCACGATCCAAACCAAATATTCTGCTCCAATTGAACTCTCTCAAGAACAAAAACAATCCGACAATAGACAGGAGAACGATTAAAATTCGAAAAACTATTTTGTTCATGAAAATTTGTATTTTACTTTATATTTTTACAGTACTATTTTGATTTAATCCTTCTCTATTGTTTTTATGCTGTTATATAGTCTTTATTCTGTTATCTAGATTAAATCCTTCTCTCAAGTTTTTATGCTGTTATATAGTCTTTATTCTGTTATCTAGATTAAATCCTTCTCTCAAGTTTTTATGCTGTTATATAGTTTTTGTGGTATTATCTAGTCTTTACCATGTTATGCAGTTTTTAGGAAACTATCCATCATTTGTGATACATTAAGTCTTTAATTACCCTTAGTACAATATTAGATTACTCACTATTTCAGTCAACCATAGTTAGTCAATTGATTCAAAAAATATTCTATTTATCAATTTCTGCTCTAACTTAACATTCATTCGTTTATTGACCCAATAATTATATAAAACGAAATTAGGTAAAATTTCAGAAATACACCATTATCAATCATGGGTATTTTCACTGGGTTTCAAAGGTCGATATAACGAATAGAAAATGCTGATTGCTAAAATCCCAATTAAAATAAGTAAGTTATGAAAATGTGAAAATCCTATGCGATGAAAGAAATCTTCAAATATCATTTTAATACCGATGTAAACTAATATTACCGACAATCCATATTTCAACGCATAAAATTTATCCATACCAAAACCAATAAGGAAATACAAACTTCTTAGTCCCAAAATGGCAAAAATATTGGAGAAGAAGACCACATAGGTATCCGTGGTTATTCCAAATACCGCAGGAACCGAATCGATGGCAAATACGACATCTGTCAACTCTACAATCAACAATACCACAAAGAGAACAGTAGCGTGTAACTTACCATTGATCCTTACGAAGAAGTGAGATTGGTCTTCTTGTAATGGGGTAACAGGTATTATTTTTTTTACCCATTTCATTACACCATGATTCTCCGCATCGAACTCTTTATCCTCATTTTCCATAAGTAGTTTTATTCCGGAATAAATCAACAAACCACCAAACACAAATAAAATCCAATGAAAACGTTGTATTGCAGCACTACCGATATAAATAAATATAAATCTTAGAATCATGGCGCCAAGTACACCCCAAACCAATATTCTTTGTTCATTCTTGTGTGACACTTTAAAGGATTGAAAAACCAACAGCATTACGAAAAGATTGTCAACACTGAGCGCATACTCCAATAGGTAGCCAGATAAATACGCCATCGTAGCCGCCATTCGGAAATTATGCAAAGATTCTTCATAATCTTGGGTAATTCGGAATGAATTTCCATGCACATTGGCGTACCTCTGTAGTCCTGTTATATCATTAATTTGATGTAAATCCGGTATCCAATAATAAATACCCAGCATTACGGATAAACCCAATCCAAACCAAAATGAACTTCGTTTTATGCTCTGTTTAAGCGATAGGCCCTCATCATCTGATTTTTTTGAAAGCAATCCCAAATCCAAGACCAAAGAGGCAAATATTACCCCCAGTAAAATCAAAATTATAACTGTTGAATTATGCATTTCTACAAAAATAAGGGGGTTTATTTGGGAAACCTTCAATTGGTTCCTTAGTTTTGTAAGAATCATGAAAATAAATTTGCGATTTTCACAAAATTGGTGGGTTCCCGTTGTTGCTTTGGCAGCATTGATCAGTACAGCATCATTCAAACCCGATGAGGGAATGTTTCCCCTGAATTATTTAAATATAAATGATCTTAAAAACGCAGGAATTAAACTTCAAGCCAGCGAAATCTTCAATCCCGGAGAAGTATCATTAACCGATGCTTTGGTGCGTGTAGGTGGATGCACTGGATCCTTTATTTCGGATGAAGGGTTGATTATCACCAATCACCACTGCGTTTATGGCAGTGTTGCACGCTTAAGTAACTCTGACCATAACTATTTGGAAAATGGATTTGTTGCTAAAAATAAATCCGATGAACTTAGTGTTTCCATGCCTTGCAAAATTACTCAGAGTTATGAAGATGTTTCTGCATTGGTATTGAATGGAATCACAGATAAAACATCCCCCGAAGAAAGAGCCACTAAAATTGCCGCGAACATAAAACAAGTGTTAGATAAAGAAAGAGCTGCCCATCCAGAATTGACAGTAGAAATATCCGAAATGTTTGTAGGTAAGAGTTATACCTTGTTTCGTTATATCACTTTGATGGATGTTCGTTTGGTAATGGCACCACCACTTACCGTTGGACAATTTGGCGGAGACAGTGATAACTGGGAATGGCCTCGTCATAATGGAGACTTTAGTTTAGTTCGTGCCTACGT
>CAZQFZ010000167.1:0-3136 GCA_964592635.1 uncultured Rhizobium sp. | reverse complement strand
CCTGACTTTAGGCGAGTGATATCATCATTGCCGGTCATGCCTTCCGCCACACCTTCCGAGGCAGCGTCTTTAAAATCTTGATTGTTAGTGAAATATTTTTCGAATACACGCATTTTTGATTCTTTTTTTGTAGCAATATGATTGCTACTCTCAGCTAAACCAGATTCACGCTTTTTATACAACGAGTTCAACTCGGCTTTGTCAATTTCATAACTAATACTTGCTTGTTCTAGAGCCTCCTTGTAGCTAGCTCCTCCATCATGCATTAGCTCAGAGATCATTGCTAACGCTTCGCGTTTGTTTAGGGCACTTGGAGAAGCAATCTTATTCATCATGCGATTGAACCCGTTGTCGCCTTCCGCAACACCTTGGCCTTTTAAGCTACGCACGACTGAGTTCAATTGACTTAAACTCACACTTCTATTTCCATCATTGTTCCAGATTAGATCGACACTAAACGGTCTACCGTTCTTATAAATGAGCAGCTCATTACTAGTTGTTTTAAAATTGGTAGCACCGTACTGGCGCAGCACCTTCAGCACATCATTTAATGACAACGTTTCTGCTACCCCTTCTGCCAAATTTTCATCATCCTCGCTATCAACATAGTCATTATAACTTACATCACTGATGTGAAAACTTTTTGGACCATAGTTGTAAAGATCTACAATGATAAAACTGCCATCGCGATTAAAATCCTTAATATCACCAGTTTTGCCCCTGAACTGAACATCACCAGTAATGATCACAGGATCACCAACATTTAGTTTCGGTGTGCTACCGGATTCGCCAACGGTTCTACGATCATTTAACGCACGATTCAACCCTTTAGCACGTTTTTTCGCACGTTGCTCTTGTTCTTTGCTATAGTCTTCTAGACCTGGATGACTTTTGCTAGCCCTTGCTGCAAAATTAGCATGACCATAGTCACTAGTAGCGCGATCTACATAACGATCTCGTGTTGCCTTACTAATCTCATTTACTTTTTTGCGCTCGCTCATTCCGGCTTCAGCCACACCTTGCGCAATATCTCGTTTTACTGCACGAGCAACATCCTGTGCCAATGCACCGGGGTTATTGTCACCACCATAATTTAGTACATCCATGATAGCAGCGTGAACAGTGCGTTCGTTAGCACGGCGAGCCAAATTTGGATAAATTCTTTCAAATTCAGCGTAGACTTCGTTGGCCAATTCTTCGTGATCGACGCCTTCGTATACACCTTCCGAGGCAGCGTCTTTAAAATCTTGATTACTTGGCGCACCCTTCGAACCAGGCTTACGCATACGCTCACCGCTACCAGCCTTGATGCGCTTCCTCTTTGCGTGTATGTTAGCCCACAAGCCCGGTCCTGTTTTACCCTCGCCTAAAATTTCATTGATCTTCATAGTCTTTTCCCTTATGGTGTATTTATCAATAAAACATTTTGGTGTTAATTGTCTAGCAAAGAGTCATCTACGCCGGGTAATACTAGATCCCATTTTAAATTAAGAAGAGTTCCTACTTTTCCATATTCGTCTGAAGAATCAAATACGAAAGTGGCAGTGGTTGATTGAACTCGTTTTGTGATTGGTGGAGGAAATGTCTTTGTTTGTTTATTAGTCACATCGATAAACTTCATCTCTTTGCTATCAACGCTCACACATTTACCCACTATCGGTCCTTCAAACTGTATTATTCTATCGCTAACTAGCATGAGTGACATTACAATATATTTCATACCGATGACTGGCTCAACAGTATTACCAAGTAACAATTCAAATTGTTTCAAATCAGATTCACTGTTTGATTCTGTTAGATTACCATTTTTGGTATAATACTCTTCCAGAATTATTATCTTATCTTTCCAGCTTATGTCCGACTTACTGATAATTTCATTAATTTTCATAGTGTGCTATTTATCATTCACCACCACCATCGCCTTCACCCTCACCACCCCAGCCAGTCCAACCCCATGCTCCATAGTAGCGAGGTACTGGTGAACGATTAGGCGATGAACTACGCTTTGACTTGGTCTTCTTACGCTTACGTTTTCGCTTGGTCTTGGCTAATTCGGCTTCCTCTAGACCTTGATTTGTAATCTTAGACTCGTGTGATTGATCAGTCTCAAGAATATTTACCATTTCGAGTCTAGGCAAAATTTTGATACCAGTCTCTTTTAACGTTGAACCGAAGATGTCCATCGGCATTAGTCTACGCTCATTTTCTCTAAGGTGTTTGCTATTCTTAGATTCACCAATAACAATTTCAGTTGGACCAGCGTTACCAGTAATTCTGGCATTTTCCCACTCCTTATATAGTTCAGACGGATCGATCTTATTTCCATTTTTATCGGTTATTTTAAAACCAGTGGGCCGACGAATCTGTCCAATGATCCATCCTATACCATCACTAGTCAATTTATCTTCTGGAGTCAATCTCACTCGTTGTCTCTTTATATTAATGATGTATTGAAAGAGATTGTATATTAGTCCTTTGTTTGACGAAAAATTCTTCATTGCCATAACACGTCCGTCAAATAGATAGACTAGAGCGTCTATCTTTCGGTCATCAATAAAAAAATAAATTTTATTTTTGCCATCGGTGAACAAATATACTTTTCTTGAACCTATAGTACCGTCGACTGTTGAATGATTCAATATTTGTTCAGGCGACAGTGAAAGTTCGCCCAAACCAGAAGAAAAACTCACTTCACTCAATTGTTTGCCTTCCGCCACGCCCTGGTCTTCCCAGACATTCTGTCCGGGGCGATTCTTATTCCAAAAGCCTGCACCGGCATCTGTTTGTTGACCACTGCGTCGTATTCTATAGCCTTTGCTTTTTACATAGTCATACATCGTAGCAGCGATGCCTTGACAACGGAAACGCTCATCTACTTCCAAGTCCTGTGGATTGAGAACCATACCTTGAGCATCATAGTCTATAGTGAACAGCACGTGACCCAACTCTCGGCCGTTGCTAGACGCGGTGACATATATAGTTTGGTTATCGGTATCTTCATCGTCGACATACTCATCATCTTTTTGTATCTCAAGTGAAAGTTGTATGCCACCGTAGTTTTCTGAATCTTCGAACACATCTTCATCTTCTTTAATACTGTACCAATCTTTATTACCCGCATCCCGTATTCGTTGTA
>CAZQFZ010000166.1:0-3146 GCA_964592635.1 uncultured Rhizobium sp. | reverse complement strand
ATTAAAGAAGCAATAATCATTATAAGTTTTAAATAACATGAAAGCCAATGCCAAAGATCTTGGATTAAACTTAGTGGAGAGTTTTTCCGAGTTTAAGGAATTCAAAAACATTGATCGCGCTACCATGATGCGCGTTCTTGAAGACGTTTTTCGCAACATCCTTAAAAAGAAATACGGCCCAGATGCTAATTTTGACATCATCGTGAATACCGAAACAGGTGACATCGAAATGTACCATTTACGTTTGATTGTTGAAGAAGGAGAAGTTGAAGATGAAAACTTACACATTTCTATTTCGAATGCACAAAAATTAGAACCCGATTACCAAGTGGGTGAAGATTGTATACAACAAATTTATTTGGAAGATTTTGGTCGTAGAAATGTATTAAATGCCCGTCAAGCTTTGATGAGCAGAATTATTGAGTTGGAAAAAGATGAATTATTCAGAAAATACGGCGACAAACGAGGTGAAATAATTACCGGTGAAGTGTACAACGTTTGGAAACGTGAAATCATGGTTCTCGATGATGAAGGTAATGAACTTACTCTTCCAAAAGAGCACATGATTCCTCGCGATATCTATAAAAAAGGAGATACCATTCGTGCCGTAATCCACTCGGTTGACATGGAAAAAGGATCTCCTCGTATCGTGTTATCACGCACTTCTCCCGAATTTTTGGAACGACTTTTTGAATTGGAAGTTCCTGAAATTATCGACGGTTTGATCACCATCAAAAAAATCGTTCGCGAACCAGGTGAAAGAGCCAAAGTGGCAGTTGAAAGCTACGATGACCGTATCGATCCAGTTGGTGCTTGCGTTGGGGTTAAAGGTGCTCGTATTCACGGTATCGTTCGTGAATTAAGAAATGAAAATATCGACGTGATTAATTTCACAACCAACGATGCATTGTTTATCCAACGTGCATTGCAACCCGCTATTATCGCTAAAATGGACATTGTTGGAAATACAGCAAACGTTTATCTAGAAAGCGATCAAGTTTCTTTAGCCATCGGTAGAAGTGGACACAACATCAAATTGGCAAGTAAATTAACAGGTTTTCAAATCGAAGTGTACCGTATGAACGCCGATTCTGAAGACGATGTGGATTTAGATGAATTTTTGGATGAAATTGATACTTGGATCATCGAAGAATTCAAGAAAATCGGCTTAGACTCAGCTAAAGACGTATTGCGCACTTCCGTTGAAGATCTTCTCCAAAGAACAGATTTAGAAGAAGAAACTATTGTTCAAGTTCAAAAAATCCTACGCGAAGAGTTTGACGACGAATAAGTCGACCAAATTCCATGTGTAATTAATTTAAACTGAACATGAAAAAATAAAATAACGTTCCGATCTACATCCCCCAAGTTTGTGGATCGGAATTTTGCTCGAACTATGTCACATATTGTATGAAATAGTTCCTTCAGCAACAAAAAACTTGGGATATACAAAGCATAAATTTAAATTTGAATCAAATTATGGCGGAATACCGTTTAGCAAAAGTTGCCAGTGAATTAAACCGAAGTACCTCGGCTATTGCTGAGTTCCTAAAGGAAAAAGGATACTCTATTGAAAATCGTCCAACTTCAAAAATTACCGACGACATGTATCAAGAATGCTTGAAAGCATTCTCAGCCGATAAAGCAGCAAAACTCGAGGCAGAAAAATTAAAGAGTCCAAAACCTCTTAGACCAAGTGAACTTCAAAACCATGAAGTTCCAACAACCACTGCGGTTTCTAATCCTGAGCCTGTAGCAAAAACAGTAACTCCAGTCGAGAAAACATCGGATGTTCCCAATCCAAATTCGCACAATCCTACTACCGAAATTGAAAAAGAAAAAGTCACACTTACTTCCGAAGAAACTCCAGGAATTAAAGTGATTGGTAAAATTGATTTATCTCCAAAAAATAAACCAATAAAATCCAATCAAAACGAGAATTCTTTTAAAGAAAATGATCCTGCAAAAGATACTGTAGAAAAAGAGGCTAAAGTCGAAATCATTGTGGAGAAAACCCCTGCTCCGGAAATTGAAAAACCGGCGGATATTGAGGTAATTCAACCCAAAATTGAGGCGAAAACAGAAAAACCAGTAGAATCTATTGATACAACTGCCACAACGGAAGAAAAAGAACCTGCTGCTGAAATCAAAATCACAGAAGATAAATCTCCCGAAAAAACAGAAGAACCTACTCCTGAAAAAGTGGCTCCAGTTGCAGATGAAAAAGAAGATGAAATTGAGAAAGTAGAAATGCGCAAAGAAGTGCTTTCTGGCCCTAAAGTCGTAGGTCGCATTAATCTTCCAGTCGAAAAAACAGGAAACTCCACCCTTGCACAAGCTGCGCGAAAGGATATGCAGGAAATTCGCAAAAAACGCAAACGCAAAGAAAAGGGTGTTGAAGTTAAAGTGGCGGTAAATGATACCACTGCTCGCGATAACAATAACAGCTCTAATACCGGAAATAACAATAACTCCCAAAACAGAAATAGACCCACTCCGAACAAACCGGCGGCCAAACAAGAAGTTTCTCAAACCGAGATCAAATCCAATGTTCGAACAACCATCAACAAAATGGGTAATGCCGGTAGGGGTAAGTCCAATAGGGTTAAGAAAAAACATGAGGTACGTGATGAACGTAACAAACGCTTCGAAGAACAAAGAAGAAGAAGAGACGAAGAAAGTAAAATACTTAAAGTAACCGAATTCTTAACTGCTAATGAGTTAGCCAGTATGATGAATGTACGTGTAACTGAGGTAATTTCTAAATGTTTTACTTTGGGAATCATGGTTTCAATCAACCAACGTTTGGATGCAGAAACCATTCAGCTCGTAGCTTCAGATTTTAACTATGAAATTGAGTTTGTTGATGCTGAAAGCCAAATTGAAGCAGTTGAAGAGATTATTGACCGCGAAGAAGATTTACTTCCTCGCGCACCTGTTGTTACCGTAATGGGTCACGTGGACCACGGTAAAACATCATTGCTCGACTACATCCGTAAAGAAAATGTAATTGCCGGTGAGGCAGGGGGAATTACTCAGCACATTGGCGCTTATGAGGTAACATTAAGCGACGGCAAAAAAATCACATTCCTAGATACACCTGGTCACGAAGCATTTACAGCAATGCGTGCAAGAGGTGCTAAAGT
>CAZQFZ010000165.1:0-3214 GCA_964592635.1 uncultured Rhizobium sp. | reverse complement strand
GGGTATTAAATTTCATCTTTAAAGACCAATTGCGGTTTGGGGCACAAATTTAACGCATACTGTTATTAAAATACTATGCTTTTTAGAGATTTTTTTTAAAAGTCCAACAAATATCCTTAGAATTAAACCAAATAAAGGAATCTTCTTATTATAAATCAACGAATTGCATTCGAAAACAAAATTGCAATTTCCTCAAAATCCTTAACACTGAGCTGCTCAGCCCTTTTACCCATCCACTCTTCTCGAATACTCATACCTTTCTCTCCAATTATCAAGGGTTTCAACGCATTCGATAACGTTTTCCTGCGCTGAGAAAACGCCTGTTTCACCACCACCTTCAAATGTCGAAACTCGTATTGCTTTTCTAAATTGTTCCTGTAACAATCAATGACTCCGCTTTTTACCTTTGGCGGCGGATTGAAGGCATTCTCATCCACCGAAAACTCATAACTACAACTAAAATACGCTTGTAAAAGAACACTTGTTATTCCATAGTCCTTATTTCCATGTATGGAAACCAATCGCTCGGCGACTTCCTTTTGAAACATCCCAGCAAATTGAACTACTTTGAAATCCAAACCTTCACCCTCCTCCAAAATTTTAAATACTATCTGCGTACTGATATTATACGGATAGTTTCCAATTACAGCAATCCGACCTTTCAAACCCAAATCATTCAAATTCATCCTTAAAAAATCGCCCTCTACTACTCGCAAACCTCTCGACCATTCCGCTGTTCGTAAGTATCCTACCGACTCACTATCCAATTCAATACAAACCAACTTTTCCTTCCATGTTTCAAATAAGTACTTTGTCATCACTCCGGTACCAGGACCAATTTCAATCACGGCATCCAATGTATCATCCTTCAACAAAGCAGCAATGCGCTCTGCAACCGTTAAATCATTTAAAAAATGCTGGCCCAAATGCTTTTTGGCCATAACCCCTTCCGAATAACTCGGTCTTTTGTGTTTAAAATTCTTCATTTATTTCCCGTTTTCATTCCGCTCCTGATTCTGCCCTCCAGCCAGTGTCTATTTCCATAATTTCAGTTTGTTCATGTGATTCGCTATTCCAAATTGCCTCCTCGTTTCACCCCAATGCTCATGCTCATTATTCCGAAATCATCATCCCCAATGAATTAAATAATACTTGGTTACTGTTTCCTTTAATGCATCCAAATTGTAGTTATCCGAAGCTTCTGCAACGTCCACAACACTTCCATCCTTCTTTAAAATTCGAATTCCTCCACCCTCACTTTTATAAGCATGGTTCTCCAATATACCTGTTTTTACGAAAAACGTCGAAATTATTTCTTGCGAAAAACCCAAATTTTTAGACGCAGTTGTGGTAGCATCCAAAATTTCTGAGGCCGAAAATTCATCATTCGCAATCTTAACCCGAGGCAATTTTCGATTCAACAAACTTCCACACATTTTTCGCAACACCGCATCCTCATGAAATTGCCACTGTTTTACACTCGACATAATATCAATATCATCCAAAACCAAAAACAAATCCAACGCTTCATCGTCAAAAGAATTTTGATCCACTCGATTCATCAAAAAGTGCAACAACGGATGATAATTACCCAAACCATGTCCATCCAGGGCCAACTCACGTGCTCTCTGCAAAATCGACACCAACAAGGCGTCTGCCGAAATGACTGTTTTATGCAGATATACCTGCCAATACATTAATCTTCGAGCAATTAAGAATTTCTCAACGCTATAAATTCCTTTTTCTTCCACAACCAAGTTGCCGTTCTTCACATTCAGCATGTGTATAATTCGATCGGCCCCAACGATTCCTTCGCTAACACCTGTGTAAAAACTATCCCTCAAGAGATAATCCAACCTGTCCATATCCAATTGACCTGAAATCAATTGACCCAAAAACGGTTTTTTATACTTGTTGGTAAAAATGTCTATCGCCACAGTCAAACGTCCCCCGAAAAAATCATTCAACCGCTTCATAATTCGAATCGAAATCTCCTCGTGATGCACACCCAGAATCAAGGTATGTTCCAAGGTATGCGAATACGGACCATGCCCAATATCGTGTAAAAGTATAGCCAAAGCAGTGCCTTCGGCCTCTTCATCGGTAATTTCAATCCCCTTTCTGCGCAACGTTTCTATGGCTTGAAGTGTCAAATTCAAAGCACCCAATGCATGGTGAAATCGGGTATGCGTAGCACCCGGATACACCCACTCGCTCATTCCCAACTGACGAATCCGCCTAAGTCGTTGAAAATAGGGATGTTGAATTACATCGTATATTAGGTCAGTGGGCAATGCCAAAAATCCATGCAGGGGATCGTTGATGATTTTATTCTTATTGGTTTTGGGGGATGCTGAATCGGTTTCAAATGTCATAATACAAAAAATCACTTCACAGAGCAGAATACATACAAAATTATCGGGCTTTTATCGGAAATTAGGCAAATCGACTATCAAATATACCGATGTTTTATCATCTTTGCTTTGTTCATGCAAATCTTTGCTTCTATAGACCCCGTACAATTAAGTTCATTATACCTGATATGTGTACTCATTGTTGCCCACCTTGCGGCGTTGTACCAGCCCAATTTGATCCACTATTTCGTTTTTAGTTCAAAACAAATTCGCGAACACCGTGAATATTTCCGACTTTTCACCCCTTTCTTGGCCCATGCCGGTTGGCTTCACCTCTTCATGAATGCCCTAGGAATCTATTATTTCGCACCCATAGTTGACCTGTATTGGGGACCCACCCTACTCACCCTGATTTTTGTGCTTTCTGTTTTCGGGGGATCCATTTTTTCCTTAATACTGCGCCGTTCCGACGATGACTATCAGAGCTTGGGTGCATCCGGTGGTGTGAGTGGATTGCTCATGGCCGCGTTTTTTCTGGAGCCCCACCTTTCAGTGGGCATCATATTTATTCCCGTTGCAATTCCTGCCTATATTTTTGGAATTCTTTTTTGCTGGGGAAGCATCATTTTAAGTCGCACACAAGACCGAAATAGAATCTCACACGAAGGGCATTTAGGAGGATTATTTTTTGGGGGATTGGTTGCAGCAGCAATTATGAATTTCAATCTGCCCACATGGGAATTGAAATTCTTGTTTTACGCAGCCATTATTCCAAGTGGCATTTATGTGATTTTGCATTTTGCCAAAATCATCCGCAACTGAATTCCGTTCAACCGTTTTTTCTTTGAAAAAATCGTTTT
>CAZQFZ010000164.1:0-3225 GCA_964592635.1 uncultured Rhizobium sp. | reverse complement strand
AAATCAAAGGATGAACGTTTAGACACCCTTTTAAGGCAGTTGGGTTTATCAGAGATTCCTGAAGAAACACATGTTCTGGTTGGTTATTGTAAAGATAATCAACACAGGGAATGGATTTCAGGTAATCCCCAGAAAATGAGATACAACATACGCTACGGAAATGGATATTCAGTTAATGGGTCAATGGCTGCAGCGAAATATTTGGTTTTGTATTCCGGAAAAAACTTCCTTCACAGCGAAATTTATTCGATAAAGCCAGATTCAGCAAGAGTTTACACAAAAGATGCGTTGAAAAACCTAAACTACGTTAATCCGAGCCATTCACTTTATTTTGTTTTTGAATTATTGGATAAAATTGAATTGGATACAACTTATCATTTTGACGAAAATTCTGATGTCCTATCCCAAAAATTAGCAGAACTAAAATCTAAATATCTTCCATTTACGATAAATCTTCTAGAGTTGTCACAAATTCGCAAAAAGAATAATTAATTCCCTCATCACCCAATCACCTTTACAAAAACGCCAACTACCCTGAAGGCAGTGGTGTCATCCCCCGAAAGAATAATATCCTCGTAGTCGGGTAGGGTGGAAAGTGGTTTTAATACGATCGACTTATGTTGCCAACCCTCATCCGTAGTCGTAATTTCGCTGTGATACTCTTTCACCGTGTAGCCCGATCCAAATTCTGCGTCATGAATGGATGTCGATTCTACCAATACGATTTTACCGTCTCTGCTTCCCCCAGGATCCTTCTCAAACAAACAAAATGACCCATTAGCAATCCTTTTGTTCATGGATTCTCCCACTACTTGACAAATAAAATATCCTTCGCGCGCAACAATGTTGGTAGGAGGTTCAATCCAAGTTAGTTCTTCTACCGTCTGTAAACCACTGAAGTTTCCCGCAGCGGCCATTATGTCAACTAGCGGAATGCTATTTACATATGGTTTAACATCCTCCATCTTCAAAACCCGGAAAGGTATTCCTTGTTTGAATGTCGGAATGTGCATTTTTAAGTAATCGCGTAAGTTGGGATTGCACGCATACACGAAAGCCCCCTTAATTCCTCGGTAAAGTATCGTTTTGTAAATATTGATGATGTATTGCTTTAAATCCTCTACCTCAGTGCCTAGTTTCCCATATTTATCGAAGTATTTAGCCGCATCAATTTCAATTTCTTGGGTGACAGGATTGTAGTCAATTTCATATCCGAAAATTACCCCTGTGTAGTTCAAATCGTATCCCTGAACCGTATGAATACAGCCGATTTCTGATAATGGGTTTGATTTGTTTTTGGGATGGTTGATCCAGTCTTTGTCGGTCTGATTCCACTGAAACTCCAACCCTTCAATTTCAATATCGATGGCTTCGATGTTGGCGTCTTTTCTCTTGGGATCCGATTTCCATTCCCACGAATAACCTGCAACCAAGCGACAAAGTTGGTGCTGATTTTCTTTTTCAGTTAGTCGTTGAAACAACTCGGTGAACGAGTCGAATATTAAGAATTCGTAATCACCCGATTGGAATTTTTGGTTTGGTTTTAATCGTAAATTCAGTAAATTATCGATGAATTCAATGAAATTATTGCCACCGACTACGCGCATTTGGGATTTTAACTCTAGTTTCAAAACGCCTTTGGAATTCAACAGAACATCGAATTTGGATTTGTCCACATCCGATGGTTTTACACTTTGTGCAGAATCGTAAAAGAAAATCTGGTTTTTACTGTTGTAAAGAATCCAATCTAGTTCGGTTCCTGAATCATCGAGTCCTAATTTCTCATTATTTTTCTTGAAGGCACCTCTCCATCCAATGTTTTTGTATTGTCGCAAACGATGGGCTTCATCCACAATGAGCAGGTCGTATTTATCCTTGGATTGAAATGTATCTGAAGGACTTAAAATCATGGAAGCTTTGAGTCCCGGGATCCGTTTGAATACATTTTGGAGTGATTCTCTGAGTGATGTCATGGCCACAACCAATCCAATTTTAGCCTGGGGAAATTGGCGTTTGAATTCACGAACAAGTACCAACTCTTGAACTTCTTCCGTATTAGCATCCTCCGAAATCAAATCTTCCGAAGAAGAGGATAGGAGTTTGATTAAATAGGTAGCGAGTATGGTTTTACCGGTTCCAGCGCTACCGCTTATGAAAATTTTATGGGATGATTGCTGGGTAATGCCTTTTAAAATTTCAATAACGGAGTTGTATTGATCTGAGTTTAAGGCTTTGTAGGGTGAATATTTGAATAGCTCAGAATTTTCAATTTCGGCCAATGACTTGGTAACGATTTTTCGATCAAGTAGCTTATTCCAAATTTCTTTGAAAAGATTTTTATATAAATCCTGTTGGTAGTATTGATGGTTAATAAGTCCATCGTTACCGTTTTGCAATTTATAAGATTCCTCAGCAGTAATGTACTGAATGAGTTTGGATTCGATATCTAAGGTGGCGGATTTATTGAATTTATCGGAGCCAATAATGGAGATTTTTTCTAAAATTTCTCTTTGTGGATTGGCTAAATGATTCTTTATACGGTGTAAGGCATTGGTAGATTCCCCAACATAGGCAATTTTGATTTTGTCGTTTTGTATGAAATAAACCAGAGGCCATTGGTTTTTTACCCAACGGTTTTGTTCGATTTGGGGAAGGGCATCTTTGCTGAAGTCGTAAGGCTGAGAAACTTCGACCGATAATTCAAAATCGACGCTCATAATTCATTGTATTTTTTTGCTGATCCTTTTGCTTTTTCAACGGGATATTTTTCAGCATTTTTTTGAATTTTTTCGAGGATGATTTCTTTGATATTAAAGTTGTATTTCTCTGCCAATAGGAATGCATAAGCAAGAATATCGGCGAGTTCTTCTTTTACTTTTTGTGGATTGGCGTCTTCGGCTGATTTCCATAAGTATTGTTCAAGTAGTTCGCTGGATTCGATGTTGATTGCCAGGGCCAAATCCTTGGCATTGTGAAATTGTTCCCAATCGCGTTCATTTCTGAATTGCAACAAGGCTTGTATTATTTCTTCAATTTCGGTCATTTGATTGATAAATGGTAAGGGGTAAATAGGTTTGAATTTGGTGTATTTTATCAAATTCTAAAATCCAGTATTCACAAATTTAAGCGAAAATTACGAATGGCGAGGAATGCCTTTAGTAAATTTCTATCTGTGCAAATTGATTGCACACTTCCGTTTTAGGTTTGCATCAACAACGAAAAAAC
>CAZQFZ010000163.1:0-3312 GCA_964592635.1 uncultured Rhizobium sp. | reverse complement strand
TTATACAAAAACTTAGAAATTCCGGAATGGTAGCGGTGGTAATTATTGCCGCCTTGGTGCTTTTTGTAGTGGGAGATTGGTTGACCGGTCGTGGGAATGGTGGAAATACAGATGAGAATCGCGATGTTATCGGTGAGATTTCGGGGGAATTGATTCGCGAAGCGGATTTGGGCCCTATTGTTGAAGAATTGTACAAAAAAGAATTGGATCAAGATCCCAACTTCAAGTTGGACGAAGAAGCAGCAAATAGATTAAATCAAAAAGCATGGCAGGAATTAGTGAAGCGTAAAGTGTTAATTTCTGCAATTCAAAAATCAGGTATCGAAGTAACCGATGAAGATTTTAACGATATGTTGGTGGGTCCACATCCAATGGAATCTATCCTGGGCGACCCTACATTCCAAACAGACGGTAAATTCGATACGAAGAAAGTGGAGCAGATTTTCCGTCAAGCAAAATCCAATCCACAAATGAAAGCTCGTTTGGCCGCTTATGTGGATCAAATGAAGAAGACTGAATTAGAAACGCGTTATGCTACTTACGTAGGTAAGTCGCAAATGTTTAGAACCAAAAAAGAATTGGAATTTGAATATTTATCGTCTAATCAAACAACCACCGGCAAAGTGGTTGCCTTGAATTACTCCAATATCCCTGATAAAGACGTAAAAATCACCGATGATGATTTGCAGGATTACTTGGATGAGCACAAAGAACGTTTTAAAATCAAATCTGAAGCGCGCAACTTTAAATATGTTGTATTTGATATTATTCCTACTTCAGCCGATACTTTGGTTGCGATAGAGCAAGCGAACAATTATGCTGCGAGTATGAAGAAAACTCAATCCGCGCCCGATACATTAGGCGCTAGTCCTTTCATTCGCAGAAGTGATTTGGGAGAAACTACACCTAAAGTAGTGGTGGATTCATTGTGGAATGCTGCATTGGGAACAGTTGTAGGTCCCAGCTATAAAGACGGTAAGTTTACCATATATCAAAAGGTAGCATCTAAGAAAGATACTATTCCTGTAGTGAATGTGTCGCATGTGTTGATTCCATTGTCTGGTGATTTACCAAACGGAACTAAAATTGCCGATTCTATCCAAGCTTTAGCAGTTGCACAAGATGTTTACAACCAAGTAACAGGCGGAAAAGCAATTGCTGATTTAGCACCATTGTATTCAACCGACCAAGGTTCAGCGAATAATGGTGGTTCTTACGGATGGCAAGATCCTCGCCAGTACGTAACGGAGTACAAAAACTTCTGTTTAACGGCTAAAAAAGGACAAGTTGGTTTGGTTAAAACCCAATTTGGTTACCATGTAATGAAAATGATGGATGAACCCGATTACACTAACATTCGTTATGTAATGAATGAAGTAGAAATTTCTCCAAGTAAGAAAACGGTAGATGTAGTAGTAGAAAAGAGTCGTAAGTTCAAGAATCAAATCAATCCTGAAAAACCTGAAACATTCGAAAAAGCTGCTGCAATGATGGCAATGTCGCCTTTGGTAGCTAAAGATTATACTACAGACCAAAAAGGAGTTGCACGTATCGAACAATTAAACGATATGCGTTCTATTATGTACTGGTTGTTCGATGATAAGCGTGAAAACGGTGATATTTCTGAAATTTTCACGATGGCAAACAAACACGTTATTGTGAAAATAGAAACGGTAAAACATCGTGGATATGCAACCGTTGATATGGTGCGTACAGAGATTGAACCTTTGGTTCGCGAAGTGAAAAAAGGTGAAATTGCGAATGAAAAACTATCAAAAGCATTAGCAACTGCAAAAACAGCAGAAGCGTTGCAAAAGGCAGTAAATGGCGATATTATGGATGTAAGCACCGTGCGTTACGGTCAAGGCATTGTGGGTCAATTCGGACAAGAGTTCAAAATCTTGGGTGCTATCTTTGGTTTGGCAGACAACACCACATCTAAGCCTATTGCCGGTAAACTAATGAGTGCAGTAGTTTTCAAGGATAAATTGCAAAAAATGGAAATACCAGTTTCTGTTTATAATGCGCCTAACGATGATACGTATTTGAATCAACCCAACTACGTTTTGAGTCGTTTGCAAGAAATGATGTTGCGTTACGCGTATGTACAAGATTATCGTTACAAATTCGACTGGTACAAATAAAATAGAATAGAATGAATACAAAATCCCAGATACGTTCAGTTAGTAGGATGTATCTGGGATTTTTGCTGAAATAAGCATCCCCCAAAAGATAAAATAAAAATAAAAATTTCATTATATGTCAGTAATTACTCATGAATTATCCCTGCAGAATTTTGCAGAACAGTTTGAATATGTTTTGGCGAATTATCGCAAACACGGTAAATCCGTAAGCAGTTACAAGAATATTGTTATAGCTGGATTAGGAGGAAGTGGAATAGGAGGAAGAATTGCACGTTCTTATTTTTGGAATGAAATGCCCGTTCCTGTGGAGGTGTACTCTGATTACCATTTGCCGGCTTATGCAAACAAAGAAACGCTGACCATTCTTTGTTCTTACTCGGGAAATACGGAAGAGACATTGAACATGTATGCCGAATCTACGGAACGTGGCTGCGACATCATTTGTATGGCTGCTGGAGGAAAGTTGATGGAGTTAGCTCAAGCGGCTAATATTACCACTTATACTATAGCAACTGGATATCAACCCAGAATGACCTTGGGCTTTGCTTTAGGCAATTTGGTGATGATTTTAGGAGAGTTGATTGGTAAAGATATGTCATCAACCATTAAAGGGTTGGAAGATAAATTCAGAAACCATGAAGTAGCTCTGCAACGTGCAAAAGAGATGCATACTTATTTTGCAGATACGATTCGTAATAAGTTCGTTGTGGTAACGGATATGGCATACGAGGCGGTTGGAATTCGTTTTTGTCAGCAAATTCAAGAAAACGGTAAGGGCGAGGGATTCGTTTCGGTTTTACCAGAAGCGAATCATAACATGATTGAAAGTTATTATGAAAAGCACGATACGAATTTCATTTTATTAAACAGTGGAAGTAACGATCGAGTTTCCAAGCGTTTTGATTTCGTAAAAGGGGTATTGTCGAAATTGGGCAATAAAGTATATGAATATCCGGTACAGGATGCTTCGTTGGATTCTATGTTTGAGGTAATTCATGCAACGGATTGGTTGAGTATTTGGGCATCTGACGACAAGAAAGTGAACAACATGGAAGTGGGAATTATCATGGAATTGAAAGGGTTTTTGAGTAATAGCTGATTTGAAAAATGAATATTTCTTAAAAAGGCCACCCAAACGGGTGGCCTTTTTAGTTTATGTTGTGGGGAT
>CAZQFZ010000162.1:0-3319 GCA_964592635.1 uncultured Rhizobium sp. | reverse complement strand
AGTTTGGATTGGAATAGCATCGAAGGGACAACCGGTTATATTTTAGAGTTAGATACAACAAATACCTTTGCCCAACCGTTTAGGGCACAAGATACTCAGACCAATTCGTTTTTTCATTATTTTAACGAGATTCCGGACATAGTGGGTTTCAACACCAAATGTTACTGGAGGGTGAAGTTGTTCCACGAAACCGATACCAGTGAATGGAGTGATGTATGGAATTTTACCACCAGACCGCGGTTGTCGCCAACGTTAACAAGTCCCTTGAATCAAGCAGTCAATCAAAAGGTTTTCAATCAATTGAAGTGGCAGGCGTATTCGGGTGCATCCAGCTATGCGATTCATTACGGCGATAAGCCCGATTTTAGTAATGCCGTTAAAACCACATCAACGGGAACTACGCTGAACGTAACTTTGAAACCGAATACCACGTATTATTGGCGAGTTCGCGGACGGAATTCTTCGGGTGCCGAATTTTATGATTTTAGCGAAGTTTGGACCTTTACTACCGACTCAGGAATTCCTGCGCCTACCTTGATTTCACCGGTGAACAATGCAGAGAATCAGTTATTAAATGTGTCTTTTTCTTGGGGGAAGTTTACTCCATCGACCCAGTATCGGGTGGAAATTTCCAAAGATCCCAGCTTCAATACAGGTGTAGTTATTAAGAATTCAACGACAACCTCGGTTTCATTTACGCATTTAGAATCCAACAGCACGTATTATTGGCGAGTTAAGACATTTAATGGTACAGCAGAGAGTCCATGGAGTCAAGCTTGGAAATTTACCACGGCAAAGGTGAATTCTGCCGAAGCCATTTTATTGGATGATGTGAAGTTATATCCCAATCCGAGTAAGGGATGGATTATGTTGTCCAGCAAATCCGGAAGAGCAGAAATTTTGAGTATTTTGGATATGCAGGGTCGTGAGGTTCAGGGTTTATTGTTGGCTGCACATTTTAATGATAGCGCTGATTTATCAACGCTTTCTCCGGGAATATACCAAGTGCTCGTAACAACACCTGATGGAATGGTTACGATGAAGGTGGTGAAAGAGTAGGTGAGGTGTAGAATAATGTGTATTTTCAAAGCTATTCTTAACGATCCACAATTTTCAAGATAATATCAGAATCTTCATGAAATGCATTGCATGAATCCAGATACTCTTGTATTTCATCCATTTTTTCACCATAAATATTGGCGCTGAATTCGTGAGCTCGTTGTAACATTTTAATATATGTATCGCACTTTCGTTGTTTAGTGAATTTTTTAAGAGCACCCATGTAATCTTCTCTAAAAACAGTTGGAATGATTATTTTGGATTGGTTAGAATTTACTAATTCTGCATTCATCATTACACGGGCAATACGTCCATTTCCATCTAAAAACGGATGCACTTCACTCATCACAAACATGATATAAATGGCTTTAGAAAACGGATGATCCAATGCATTGTAAAGGCCAAAACTCTGTTCTAATGTTCCTCTGACTAAATTAAAATCAACAAAGGCTGTGCTTCCTGCGAAGTTATTTTTATCTTTAAATCTTCCCGGATTTTTATCTAACCTTGATCGCATTAATACAGAATGACGGTATGTGATAATTTTTAAAAATTCCTCTGGTGTTGAAGGAGTAATTTGCATTTCTTTTCTGTTTGAAACTAACTGATAAGTACCTAGTACATCATGGCTATCATGGTTTCGAGATGGAAGTGGTTTATTAGTTTGAATGATTTTTTTTGCTTCCTCAATTCCAAAAACCGTACCTTCTATGTAATTAGAAAAGTAACTTTCAAAGAATGCAAAATTTCTAAATGATGTAGGTGAGGTGTTTTTGTCTTCTCGGTAATGGAATTCAGAGTTTTTTAATTCTCGAAATAGCATTTCAAATAATTCCAATCTTGCAGGATCATAAGGCTTCCCGAATGCTCTAGCTCTGGCAAGGGGCGAACTAAGAATTTTAGATGTCTTAGTCGAAAGTAAAGCACTAATCAAACGATTCAAGCGTTCAAATTCATTGGGCATGCCCAATTCTACAGAAATAGTTCGGGCTTTGTCTCGAAGAACATTGATTTCTTCTTCACCATTTACCCTAATAATTAGCTCTAAGCGTTCCTCTATTTCTGGTAAACTCAAACATTTTGAAGCACTTCCTAGTTTCTTAGATACTTGTAGATTTTCTAAAAAAGCTCTTGCCTTTTGAGAGGCATAAAGTTCACCAAAAAATTTATTATCGCCGTTAACAGGGGGATATCCTTCAAGAAATTGAATGGTAATTCCTGGTAGACGTACTTTTTTAGTGTATGTGGTGGTAATAAATAATTCACCTGTTTTAGTTGGCTGGAATTCAAATGCTGAGCGATGACTAAGTACTGTACCAGGATATAGACTTCCAATAATCTGAAATAGATTTCTCCTAATAATATTTTCGATAGAATCTTCTAAATTGGTTGAATAAATTCTCGGTCCAATTTTTCTAATAACCCCAGATTTGATCAGTTTTTTTATTTGATTGGATACTTTCGGAATATGAGAACCAAAAATTACCTCTTGAAGATGAACCGGTGAAATATTTTCCATTTTCTATCAGATTTGTATCAATATTAATGATAATTTTCCATAATAAGGCCCAAAATCGAAAATATTTTCCACTATAAGCGCAATTGACAAAAATATTTTCCAGCATAAGGGGATTTGTAAAATTTTCCATTTAGGGATGAACATCGCTATCCCCAAATCCTTCGCCAAAACAATGATTAACTAATCACTACATGGGGATTTCCTATTGATTATCCCTTCCTGTTAATGTTACTTGTAATATCTATCGGTTTCCGCCACCAGATTGTGGGGAGCGGCTCTTTCTGCCTCGGTTTTCTGCGTTTCTAACATTGTTTCCACCCTTAGCAACGCCATTCCCTGCGCTATTTCCACTTTTAACACTGCCATTTCCACCCTTCGATTTGGTTGAAGCGGGGCCGTTGGAACGGGGTTGACGTTGACCTTGTTTGGCGGGAATTCTGTTTTCCGGAACCGCCCATTCAGCGTTTGCGGCACCAGCAAAAGGATGATCTTCTATCAAAGGAATGCTTATTTTGATCAATTTTTCAATATCCTTGAGGTAGGCGCGTTCGTCTGCAGCACAAAAAGAAATAGAAGCGCCAGACGCATCTGCACGGCCCGTTCTACCAATGCGGTGTACGTAGGTTTCAGCAATGTTTGGAAGCTCGTAGTTGATTACGTATTCCAGTCCCGAAATGTCAATACCACGAGCGGCAATATCCGTAGCTATAAGAACCTTTAAACTACCGTCTTTAAAAGCAT
>CAZQFZ010000161.1:0-3497 GCA_964592635.1 uncultured Rhizobium sp. | reverse complement strand
CTACTTGCAGCCAACTTCATATTCTTCATTTATTCAAGTGAATTTGAGATATCTCAAGTTGTGGGAATTTAAACGGTACTCAACTAACAAAAACAATCTGAAAATTGGGGGCAATGTGCTGAATACACTCAATATTAGGCCGAATTCTGGTTTATTTAACAACGCTTTAGGATTTGAAAATATCACCAATGTTATGGCGTCTGTGCAAATTACCAAAGATATTTCCAGAAAAAATGAACGTAAAATCAAATTGGGAATAGTCAAGACCGTATTAAAACCCAAAAAGAGAGAATGTAGATTTCAATTAAATGCCGGATTGTTAAACTTGAACAGCAGGCCGGGTTACGCGTTTTCTTATGCGGATCAACTGAACGGATTGGAAACAGACGCTTGGCTTTTGTCCGACTACCGTTGGTCTGTCAACGGATGGAGATTCAATACTGAATTGGAATTCATCAAGTATTTGTCAAATGGCAATGCTCGTAGTTGGAGTTATGTTTGGGATGCTGCCCATGTTCCCGGGAAATTTGAACCATTTCAAATGGCAACACATCAAGTTCGTTATACACTTTATTTCAATTCTACAAAAAACTAATCATGAAACGATTTTTATTATTTCTGTTCCCTGTAATATTTCTCTTCTCTTGTGAAAAAATCATGTTTGCTCCAGATCAAGCATCGCGCAATCCCCTAGTGAATTTTGACTATTTATGGAATGAGGTGGATAAAAAGTACAGTTATTTTGAACTTAAAAACATTGACTGGTATGCTATAAAGAACAAGTATCGATCCATGCTGACTGAAAACTCGACGGAGCAAGAATTGTTCGATGTTTTGGCAAAAATGCTGAATGAATTAAAAGACGATCATACCAACTTGGTCAGTCCATTCAATATATCGCAATACAATGTTGCATCGACATCCCAAGAAAACTACAGACAACGTACAATAACGGAACACTACATTCCCGATATGTGGCAAACGTCTGCTTTTTCGCATGGTTTTCTCGATAGCAATGAAATAGGATACGTTCGATACGAGAGTTTTATGTCGGAGTTTACAGATGAAGAACTTGATTTTGTTCTTAAGCGTTTTGAAAATACTAAGGGATTGATTTTGGATCTTCGTCAAAATGGCGGTGGAAACCTATTTAACATTCCCAAAATACTAAGTAGGTTTACCGAAACAAAAATTCTAGCGGCCTACAACATCACCCGAAATGGACCAAAACACAATGATTTCAGCGATAGAGAGAATTTTTACATCACTCCGTACTCCGGTGCAAAATATTTAAAACCGGTGGCCGTTTTGATTGATCGTGGAAGTTATAGTGCAACTACGTTTTTTTCACTCGTTACAACTGCATTTCCCCAATTTACATTAATAGGTGATACTACCGGAGGCGGAGGAGGAATGCCCAATGGCGGTCAACTACCTAATGGTTGGACTTACAGATTTAGTATCACTCAATTATTGGATCTAAACGGAAAAAATTTCGCTGAGTCTGGAGTTCCACCAGCTATTATGGCCACATTTAACTGGAGTGATTTAACCAAAGATGAAATTTTAGATCGAGCCATACTGGAATTGCAATAAGCCATAGAAAAATCAACTCCGTTTTCAGATTCCCGTAAATGTTGTCAGCTCTTTGATTATCCCTCATGGTAAAAAACAATTGGGATGCATGGAAAAGATTTAAGTAATTTCAATCTATACGATGAGGAATTTCAAAACATTACATCAACACATGATGCGCTAACACTTTTTGAACTTCATACACGTTAACGGATTTGTTGAACTGTTTTTTAATACTGGGCTGAACTTCACTAGAAATCCAAATTTTGAGTTCAGCATCAAGATCAAAGGTGCCGGCAGTTTCAATACTGAATCGCGTTATGCTTTTATAAGTAATCGACTTATACTCCGTTTTACTCCCTGTAAGACCTTGAACATCAACAAGAATTAGTCGTTTAGTAGTGAAGATAAACGTATCCCTCAAAAGTTTGAATCCCATTTCAATTTGCTCACCTTCGGTTAAAAGCTGTCCAAATTTAGATGTTAGTTCTTCTTGGCTCACTGCACCAGCGTTTCCAAGTAAAGCTGAAAATAATCCCATAAATAAATTGTAATTAGTTGTTTTTTTATTCGCCCAAATTAAATTATTATCCTTCATTTTTTTTAATCCCTGAAAATATTTGGATAAATTAAATCCAAATATGTATCCATATCTTTCTCCATGTACTTTGATAAAAGTTAAATAATACCGAATTAAATTGACACTTTGAGCTATTTGCCTAATTTATGAAAATGGAGCTTTGTTTTTTTAAAATTCCCATTTTGAACATAGAAATCACTAAAATTCAATACGAGTACCACTTCAGCATAATGTAAAATCAAAGACACCCAAAGTCGGATTGAATTCCATTCAACTTTTGTCTTCAGCCATTTCGAAAAAACACAAAAGCAATTCAAAAGCAATTAAAATAGGCAACAAACAATCAGTTGTACCTGATTATGATTCCCCTTTTTTAAAGTGGGTTATATTTACAATTGGGGTAGCTATTGCAACTATTGGAATTATTTTATTGGGATTTTTGATAATCGAAGTGTATTATTTCGATGAGTTTGCATTCCTTTTGGGACTCACTTTGGTCTTGTTAATTGCTATTGGTGCTGGCTTGTATTTCTTAGCTTCCCATGGATTCGACGACTTAGAAGATCATTCTTTAGCTTATCAAATTGGGTTCTATTTATCCGTTTTTAGTCCGTTTTTATTCTTATTACCGGCGATTATCGGATTACCCATGCTCATTATTGCAGCCGTTTTTGAAAATTGGGAATGATAAAAAATTACTTTGTAACTGCTTAGGAATTTGGGCTATTTTGAAGATCAGATTTCAATCTCAGAAGCCATTTCATTATCCATTAAATTATTGGCTGAGTTAAATAAACTGCATCAATTTTTGGGTTCTTATTCATGTCCGATTAATTCCCGAAATGTTGGAGATCTGCAATTTAACTGAAAACAGCAACAACAGGTACTTTTACAAATATTGACTTTTAGAAATGGTCTTCTTTTAGAGTTTTCCCAACTTAAAATAGAAATACACACCAAAATTCAAATCCTAACCTTAACTTAGCCTCATAAAACTTCGGTAACAACTTGAGAGTATTTTAAATGACCTCATTTTCAGTTTGCGAACACTTTAAATTTATGAGAAAAAGTACTAAAAATTATCTTCAATTCTTACTAACGTTAATTGCTATCACAACTCAGCAATCATTTGGTCAAGGGTTCGACAAATCCGCCACTTCTTGGAGTACACCGTTTACGTTAGATCAGATTACCGATTTCTCTTCTGGTGTGAAACATACCACCATGGACATCAATGGCGATCATAAACCCGATCTTGTTGTAACATACAAAAACGGTTACCTCGGGTCGGTGGGTGATTTTCGTTGGGATGTGTATTTGAACAACGGAACAGGTTTTAATA
>CAZQFZ010000160.1:0-3589 GCA_964592635.1 uncultured Rhizobium sp. | reverse complement strand
TTGTCGGTCCGGTGGATTTAGCGTTCTTTTCCAACAAATAACCCAGTTTCTCCAAAAGGTTTGCGAATGGGCCAACCAACCACACGAAGAATCGCATGGGATGCACTAAAAATTCCGCCGTTCTGCGGTAATTCCGTGTTGCATAGACTTTGGGCACCACTTCACCAAATATCAAAATGATCAGAGTTACTAAGATGGTATCAATCAAAAACTTCACTACCGGATACTCCGCGCTATTTAAAATCAAATCGTAAAAAAACAGGGAAGTAATTACAAAAGCTATATTCGCTAATGAATTAACCAGCAATATAGTAGCCAATAATTTCTTAGGGTTCGACAACAACGTTAAAATGGCTTTGTGCACCAGTTCTCCTGAATCGGATAATTCTTCCAAATCGGAATCTTTGTGTGAAAAAAATGCATTTTCTGCTGATGAACACAGTGCTGATACAATCAAACAGCAAAGCATAATCAGTCCAATAAGTAAAATCTGCAATCCTTCTTGAGGACCAATAGGAAGAAAAATCCCGAGTATAGAAGTAGAAAAACTACTCAGTTCAGCAATCTCCATAAATCAGAACTTATTCAACGTCCCCCGTACGTATTTCATCAGCAGAACGACTGTCATTATTCTGATTGGAATTCTCCCAATCAGGTTTTTCCTCAGAATTGGATCGGGCAGTTAAAAAATTATCCATTAATTGATAGCTAATTACTCGAATTTTCCGCGATTGCCGTTCAATTCCTTCGTTGTCTATGTATTTATCCGTGCGAATTTTACCTTCAACGTACAAAATATTCCCTTTGCGAAAAAATTTCTCTGCATTCAACGCTTGCTGATCCCACATTTCTAGGTTATGCCATTCAGTACTTTCCATTCGCTGTCCGTCTTTGATGTAGGATTCGCTTGTAGCCAACGAAATATTGGCAACCACTCTACCACTTTCCAGCTTACGAATAACGGGATCCTTTCCCAAACGCCCCAGAAGAATTACTTTGTTGATCATAATCAATACTTTAAGATAAATACACTCGAAAAAATCCAAGTGTACTACGAATTAACGAATTTCAGCATTAACTTATGCAATGGAAACCAATTTATTTCCTGAATGTGGGTAATTTTTAACTTTTCGGGGGATGTCAATTCGGGTGTTTCTGATTTCATTAATCCAAACCGGCTTCCCACAAAACTAAAAAGCTCTGAATAATGCATCGAAATATCCCGATGTGGTTCCTCTGTAATACGTATATTCCAAAAAACTGCACGTATATTTCGGTGACTCAATTTATGTTCTACCTCTTGGCAACTGAACGTCCAATTCTTTGCGTTAAAAAAAGTTTCTAAGGCGACAAAAAATTCATTCCGCTCTGCATCTTGAATGCTTTCTGTACCTTGTAACACAGGAAATTCGTATAATCCTCCCCAAATGCCTTGACTCTCCCTTTGATACAAAACAGTTTGTGACGCATGTTGCAAATAAAAATAATCCAAACGTACGTTCTTTACTTTAGTTTTACTTGCCGATATAGGCAATAATTGTGTTTTGTTCATTAGAAACGCTGAGCATTCTGATTGCAAGGGACAATTTTCGCAATCCGGTTGACTGGGTGTGCATACCATCGCACCTAACTCAATCATGGCTTGATTGAAAGTGGCTGGCTGATTTTGCGGAATCACTTCGTTCAATAGTGCTTTTGATTGCTTAAAAAAAGCTTGGGTATCTATCGGAATTTCTATCCCCCAAAAACGAGACGACACCCGTTTTACGTTGCCATCCACAGCCGCATACGGTAAATTAAATGCAAAAGATGCTACAGCGGAAGCGGTGTAATCGCCCACACCCGGTAGTTGTAAAATGCTTTCAAAAGTGGACGGAAATTGTCCTTTGTGCACTTCACAAACATATTTTGCGGCTTTATGGAGATTCCTAGCACGGGCATAATAGCCCAAACCTTGCCAAGTTTTCAACACATCTTCCTCCGGAGCTGCTGCTAAGTCGTTAATTTTTGGATATTTATCGATAAAGTTAAAATAGTACTGTAACCCTTGATCTACGCGTGTTTGCTGGAGAATAATCTCTGAAATCCATATAAAATAAGGATTTTTTGTTTCCCTCCAAGGCAATTTTCTGTAATTCTCTTCATACCATTTCAACAAATTCGGGATAACTCTTTGCATATTAATAGTGCAAAAAACGTGTTTATTTACTTTTTTTGCACTTTGAATCATGACAAAGTCAGAAATCGTAAACGAAATTGCTGTGCGCACTGGTCTTGAGAAGGCTGCAATTGCGGACACTATCGACAACTTTTTTGTTGTTGTAAAAAATTCCATGGTAACTGGAAACAACATCTATCTAAGAGGTTTCGGAACTTTCGAACTTAAAGAAAGAAAGACTAAAGTTGCACGAAACATCAAACGTAATACTTCTTTGGTTGTTCCAGCCCATTATGTTGCTCGTTTTAAACCCGCGAAGGAATTCGCTCAACAGGTTAAAGACAGCAAAACTCTAAACGAGCGTCTTTAATAACTTCTTTACATGAGTTTCAGTACTGCCAAACAAGTTCGCATTATTTTAATTTCTGCTGCGGTTTTGGCGGTACTGATTTTCGTTAACCGCTTCAAAACTTCCAGCGGTCGTCTTAATACCGATGAAAAAGGAGGCATGCCGCCGATGGCCGGCATGAATTCCAACTCCGAAGTCATAGCCGACGTGAGTCGGGTAGAATTCTTAGGAGCACTTTTCGATAAAACCAAGCCCCCCGCTTCTGTCGCTCGAATTATTTTATCAGATCCCAAACAAACCCAAGCCGATAGCTTGAAATTCGCATTGAAATGGGCTGAAGAAACCAGTACATTTCCTTTGGTTTCTTTAATCAAATCGGACTTGTTTGAATTTCATCAACAAGGGAAAGTGGAAGACGTGGCACGCGATTATATCTTCCTCGCTGCTGGCACTACCGAAAACAACACCGTAAGAAATTTTTTATTCCAACAAGGTAAACGCTGGATCGATAACGGATTGAAAAAATCCCCCAAAAACATGGCACTACGCAACGCTTTAATCGTTTATCAAAGCGAATTTGCAAACCAACCGATGATGTTCCTTGCTACGCTCAAAGAATCCTATTCAATTGATAGCAACAACATTGAATTGAACTTCATTCACCTGAATTTGCTGAAAAAATCAAATCAGTTGGAAAAAGCCATAAAAAAATGCGAAAAATTAGTATCTTTGCAACCCCAAAATCCTTATTGGTTGTTTGAAACGAGCGACATATTTGGACAGATGGGAGACTCCACCAACGCGAAAATCTACCTAGATCTAGCAGTAAAAATGCAACGTAACAGTAAACAAAATTAATATTTAGAATTATGCCAAGCGGAAAGAAAAGAAAAAGACATAAAATTGCGACTCACAAGCGTAAAAAGCGTTTGCGCAAAAACCGTCACAAGAAAAAATAAGCAATAGCCATTGTCGAACGAATTAGTTATACAAAAAAATTCGTCTGGTTTAGAAATTGCTCTGCTTTCTGATAAATCATTAACAGAATTCCACAGAGAACAATTCGATGCACCTTTTCAGGT
>CAZQFZ010000159.1:0-3618 GCA_964592635.1 uncultured Rhizobium sp. | reverse complement strand
TTTTACTTCGGGTTGTTTTACCAACGGATCATTCTTATCTAACTTCTCTGGAAAAATCATTCTCAGTACTTTGGGCTTTGAGAATGTAGAAGTTAATACGAAGAATGTAAGCAAAAGAAAAGCCAAGTCCACAAGTGGAGTCATATCCACGCGTGTACTCTGTTTTTTGGCCCTTTTTTTGCCACCGTCGTTACCGCCACCGCCTTGTTGTATTTCTGCCATAATTATTTATTATTCAGGGGCGCTTTCCAGCCCAGTTATCATTTGAAATTCTTTGATTCTCGCTTCACGAAGGACTTGAATTACGTGTTGAACGGTGCTATACTTAGCATTTGAAGCTGCTTTTACAGCCACTTGTATGTAGTTTGATTTGTCAAACTCCATGTTACGTAACTTCGCTTCTTCTTCCCTTTCTTTATAATCGTTGTGCGCTTCGATTTTTGTGAAATAAGCCCAATAATACAACTCGCTACTCTTCAATTTAGATGCAGCTGTATCATAAGGAACTCCTTTTTGGGTATAACCATTCCTCTCACCTGCTTCCATATCCACAAAACCTTGGAATTCACGAACGCTCAAACCTACGGGTCCTACTCCAGCAAACTTTTTCATATCTTCTTCCGTCATACCAGGAGCTTTAAATTGATTAAGCATTTGCTTAACCACTTTGGCTTTAACTGCATTGTTGGTGATATCTACAAAAGTTCTGCCCTCTTCGTCAATCATAATTAAAAACACCTGTTTGGGTATTTGTAAATCAGTGGTAGATGATGGAGGGTCGAGTATTACAGGTTCGGGTGCTCTGAAACTGGAAGTCAGCATGAAGAATGTTACCAATAGGAACGCCAAATCCACCATTGGAGTCATATCCAATGCGGGAGTTGAGCGTGGCATTTTAATTTTTGGCATATTCTTCTATTTAATTTTAACTGATGCGTTTATAAAATAATTCGTTTATACTCTTTCATTAGAAAAGGTAAATGCGAATTATTCGTGATTTGCTTGGAAGTTAGAAACAATAGAATAACCCGCTTCATCCATTGCATGGGTCATACCATCGATACGATTTGAGAAATAGTTATAACTTACAATCGCTAAAGTAGAACCAATGATACCGAACGCGGTATTAATCAACGCTTCAGAGATACCTGTTGCCAACGCCGCAGTATCTGGAGAACCCGCATTTGCCAACGCTGCAAACGCACGAATCATACCCAATACCGTTCCGATCAAACCAACCAAAGTACCAATAGATGCCATGGTAGTTACAATTACCAAGTTTCTCGATAACATCGGCAATTCCAAACCAGTTGCTTCTTCAATTTCTTTTTCAATTGCCGCTTTCTTTTCATCGCGAGTTAAACGATCATTTCCTTTTACACTCTTATAACGAGTTAATCCACTTTTAACAACAGCTGCCAATGAACCTTTTTGTAAATCGCATGCCTTCATTGCACCGTCTAAATCATTGTTCGCCAATAATGTTCTCAATTTAGCGATAAATGCACTTGCATTTCCTTTTCCTGAAGCTGCTGCCAAAGTAATGAATCGCTCAAGACTTACCAAAATTACCGTTACGTTTACCGCGATCAAAATTGGTACAATAAAACCTCCGCGATAAATGATACCCAAGATGTTCTTAGGATGTCCTTTTTCCAAAATCTCTTCGGGCTTCAATCCAGCTCCTTCGAAGTTTTCGGGTACACCCATGATGAATTTGAAAATGACAACACCTGTAATAAGTGCGATCAAAAGTGAAGCTCCAGCAAAATACGTTGCGAAGACATTCTGTCCTGATTTGTTGTTCTGATTACTCATATATTGAAGTTTGATACAAAAATGTTGCAATAATAAGCTCTATGTTGAGATTAAACAAGCGTTTTAACTGAGTATGTAGGATTCAATTCATTGCTCTAGCTCGAATCACTTAAATACTTAGTGTAAAATTAACAACTATCTAACGGAATACACTGTAACATTCTTGTATCCACCTAACTTCTTCTCCTGGTGTTCCTGCAAAGCCTGTATATATTAAAATCACATATACCATTATAAAACAAATAGTTAGAATTATCAAATCCATCAAATGTTATATTGTCACAATTATGTCATGCTCAAATAAACCTCTTTAAACAACCACAATACGATTAAACGTATCCAGAAACACGGATTGTCAGTAGCAAGAAATAGTTTGGTTTATTCATTACACTACTTTCACTGATGATGTAAAAAACCAAGGCGTCGTTTCCAACGCCTTGGCAAATATTAACAATAATTTAACTTAATGAATCGCAAATCAAGGTTCGTCAAATGCCGGTGGCGGAGGACGGTGTCCACGAGGTGGATTGGATCGATTTCTGCGACCAGAGCGCTTCAAGTCCATTTCATTGGCCTTATCAATTAACAACTCACGAACCTCGCGCTCAACGCGTTTCACTTTAATTACTTTCGACATCGGAATTACCTCCGACATCTTATTCGAATAAATTTTTAACAACTCTACTTCCTTTTGTTGTAACGCCACTGCGTCGTTGAAATATTCTTTTGCTTCTGTTTCGTTAAGATTTTCCAAGTCTTTTTTGAACCATTTTTTGCGAAATTCCCGTTTGGAGTTTCGAAGTTCTATTTGATATTGATCATATATTGGGAAAAAGGCTTTCGCCTCTCTATCCGATAATGGTAATTTCGATTTGAATAATTCTTCGCGATAATCTTTTAGTGCATCAATTTTAGTAATATTGGATGTATCTATTCTCTGAGCAAAAACAGTATATCCCCAGCTCAAAAAAAACAAAACAAATACTATCTTCTTCATTCTCACCATATAATTATTGGTTTTCATTACAATGTTACTTCATCAAAAATTGAATCTTCTAGTTCCAAAACAGTTAAACCATTTTTTTCTAGCTCAACACTACTCACCTTTGATTTTTCTGACATTTTTCTAAACTCCACTGCTTTATTTGATTTTACATCAACGTCTTCATAACTTTCTATTAATTCGTAAGTTACTTGCTGCGATGGCGTTAAATCTTCGATTGCAATTCCAGAATTAGAGTTTTGATTTCCACTATTTGAATCTGTTTCTGTAGAAATTACGGATTGATCCACCATGGAATCAATTGCAATGGGTTTTTGTATGCTGTTCCAAATCAACCAAGCAGATGCTACAGCCAACAAGGAAGCAACCATGCCAAATACGGTTGACCAGGGAATCATTTGCGAAAACCTTACAGATTCGTTAGATTCGACACGTGTTCGATCAATGATTTTATGGTCTGTTGGAATTTGGATGGTTTTTTCTTTGGGGGATGATGGGTCAATTACTTCAGTAACGGTATTTGATTTCATCTTGGAACTTTGCGCTTGATCATGGGTTGCAGCAGAACCAACTTGGGTTTGCGCATGGTGCATTTCGTGCAAAAGATCCAATTCATCATGGGTAAAAACTTTTTCAAAATCAACCATACCCGTTGGCAAGTTTAAGGGTTTTAGAGATGGATTTTCATCCATTGGCTCTTTAGCTCGTACTTCTGCTGCTGGAGTTTGTTCAATGGGTATAGAAATCGGTTCGTCATTGGATTCAATTCTATCAAATTGATTTAAATTGGGTTCTAA
>CAZQFZ010000158.1:0-3685 GCA_964592635.1 uncultured Rhizobium sp. | reverse complement strand
TACTGCCACCCAAGAATGCATTGAAACCGAAGCCGTAAATCACTATATGCCCGGTGCACGTATATTAAGCTTAGGAAATATTGGATGTATGATGGCTTGCACGTATTGTCAAAACTGGCAAACCTCTCAAGTTAAATACCTGGATAATAAAAATGTATTTGAATATACGCCGGAGCAAGTCATTCAAATGGCAAAAGCCAACAACATTGAGGTGATTTCTTGGACCTATAACGACCCCGTTGTTTGGCATGAATTTGTACTTGAAACATCCCGTTTAGCTAAAAAAGAAGGAATCATCACCTTGTATAAATCGGCATTATACATCGAATTAGAACCGCTGAAAGAGTTAATTGAAGTGATTGATATTTTCAGCATTTCCTTGAAATGCATGAACGACGAAGTGTATCGCAAAGAAAATAAAGGTCGACTGCAACCCGTACTAGATGCAATAGAATTAATTAATTCTTCGGATCGTCATTTGGAAATTTCTCAATTGGTAGTAACCGGTTTGAACGACGACGGTGAAGATGCTTACAAAACGGCTAAGTGGATGGTTGAAAAATTAAAGCCCGGAGTTCCATTACATTTGGTGGCCTATCACCCGTCGTTCAAATACAAACAACCTCGAACTCAATTGGAAACCCTATTGAAGTTGAGAGAAATTGTTATGAAGGAAGGCATTGAATACTGTTATTTGGGCAATGTGTATGCCGATGGTGTAAGTAATACTCAATGTAAATCGTGCAATCATACATTGGTAGAACGATTCGGCCTCTCGGTAACGGTTCCAGGTATCAATGCCGACGGAAATTGTGCTCAATGTGGTAGCCCAACACCGATTAAATTCCCCTTTGGTGGAAAGCCAAAACTAAACAATCATCCTTCTATTTTCGAAGAAAAACAATCCTACAAATACGAATGGAATCAAGAGGTGAAATCCTTACATATCATGCTCAAGGAACCTTCTAATGAAAACATTTTACTTCAAGTTCGTCGAATGCCCGAAAACACCACCCAATACATTGAGCTTAACGAAGGTTTGGAACGGATCATTCTCTCGAAAAGCACTGCGTCGGAGTTTAGCATTGAAATTTCCGCTAACTCCAGCACTAAAATGCATTTCTTGCCCGTACTCGATCGAGCTCACTTCCCTGTAATTGATGAAACCATAGACCAAAATAGCTATGCATAACAACACTAAAATCCTACATGAACGAATCGATATTTCGAATGCTCATCCCGTAGTAACGCCCATATTCCAAAATAGTGCCTTCGAGGCTCATTCACCCTATTTCTATACTCGAAAAGACAATCCCAATGTGGTGGAGTTCGAAAATGTAATGGCCCTGTTGGAAGAAAGTCAACATTCCGTTTGTTTCTCAACCGGAATGGCCGCCATTGCCAGCGTGTTGCACTTATTAAAACCGGGCGACACACTAGTCATACATCAGCTAATTTATGGTTGTTCCTACAAGCTTTTTGAACGCTTTTGCCAACAATTTCAAATACAACTGTTTGTTTCCGATTTAACTTCCGAATCGCAAATCGAAAAACTACCCAACGATGTCACCATGGTGATCTTCGAAACTCCAACCAATCCATTCGTTAACACGATTTCCATCCCCCAAATCAGTCAAAAAATAAAATCAAAAAATCCCGATGCAATTATTGTTGTTGACAATACGTGGGCAACTCCCCTGTACCAACAACCGCTGAAATGGGGAGCCGACATTGCTCTGTATTCTGCTACAAAATATTTCTCTGGACATTCCGACGTTATGGGTGGGGTTATCACGACCAATTCAACCGAAATTCACTCCAAACTACGCGATACTCGATTCTATCAAGGCGCCATCCTGGATCCCAATAGTGCTTGGCTACTGAGAAGAAGTATGCAAACCTTTCACATTAGAATGAAAGCCCATTCTGAAACTACCAAAATTATTCGAGATTGGTTATCCAAACATGAGGCCGTAAAAAGAGTCTATTATCCCCAAATAGACGGAAAACAATTAACCGATTATGCCACGCTTTTATTTTTTGATTTACGGGATGACCTCATCGATCGCTATCCTCAATTTATTGAAGCATTGAAGTGGTTTGATACCGGAACAGGAATGGCGTGCGTTACTTCCATGGTGGCTCGACCTTATTTTGGCAGCCACGCATCCATGTCGGATTCCGACAAAGAAACCATGGGATTAACTGCGCAATTGGTGCGACTCAGCATCGGATTGGAAGACACCAACGATCTGATTGAAGATTTAGACAACGCTTTCAAAAAGATACTGAGTATCTAATTTCAAGTACAACGAAATTGCATCGAAATTGAGTTTTTAAGATCTCCAGCAATGAATCAGCAATCAACAAATACGAATTTTTCAAGTCATTTAAATTGGCTTCGATTCTTTTGTATTGTTTGCATTTTCTTGCTTCACACGGGTATTTCCTATAGCTACATCCCTGATTTATTCCCATTTTGGCATATTAAAAGTCACTATGTTAGTGTAATTATTACCGGATTTTGTGCATTTGCAAATTCTGCTTGCATGCCTTTATTCTTTTTGTTTTCGGGGATGGGAGGACGTTTAAAAATTCAATCTGGCGATAAATTCTATTATAATCGACGCAGTAAAAAATGGCTAAATTATTTATTATGGATTTGGCCATTAATAGGTATATCCATTTGGGCAGCCTTGAATTATCTTTCACCAACTGAAATTCATTTCGGGGATATTCTCTTTCCAGATCCAGCCCTTCCAGAAAGCGCCAATAAAACCGGATTTGCGCTTCCCTTTAACCTCTTCCATTTGTGGTATTTGTTCGTACTCCTGTTCATTGAAGTGCTGATGAAATTCATCTACCCCTTAATCATAAAAAAGTTCAATGGGTGGTTTTTACTATTACTTCCCTGCTTACAAACGTTAGTTATTCTGATTCAAAACCAAGGTTACATGACGCCCCCCATCATTCTGGATTCCTTAAATTTGGGTAGTATTTTTGTTTACGGGGGATGGTATTCTGCAGGTTTTATTATTCCGTCGTTGCTTCGACTGCATGTCAACACTCCGAAAATTTTTAAGCCGGAAAACTCAGCTTCTAAAATTTTAATGGATCAGAACTTAAAACCGAAAATCCTGGTATCTAAAATACTCAATCAGAATACCGGAATCCGTTTATTTTATACCACGACGCTTTTAGGATTTTTCCTTTTCAAGTATGTTTTAATTTCCCAAGATTTTAACCAATTAAACATAGGAAGCAAATTAGGCATTGCATTATTTGATTCACTTTTACCCTGGGCCGTTTTGGGTGTTTGGTACGATTTAATGAATCAAAAACATTTCCATCGTCTAATTGCAAGATTCAGAATAGTAGAACGATTTAGAAATACCGTTATTAAATATGCTTTGGAAATTTACGTGCTTCAAATTCCGATTATTTTCGGCATACTAAGCATTTGGGGAAGATTCGTCCGAAACAACATTTTCTTCGAAATTCAGGCCGTGTCTAAATCTACTGAATCGGGTAAGGCATTCTTTGATTGGATGATTTTAACGATTCTAACGGCAATAACCCTGGCGGTTATAATTGAATTGAAGCATTTAATCCAATCTGTATTTAAACACAAACTCCACCCTACCTCATCAAATACTCTTTAGCCGTCATTACTGGTAAATTTGAA
>CAZQFZ010000157.1:0-3798 GCA_964592635.1 uncultured Rhizobium sp. | reverse complement strand
TTTTGAATCAATTAAGAATTATACTAATTTAGTCCAACCAAACCCGACCACTTCAATATATCAAGTATTACTAATTTTAAATTACTTAAATTAGTAATTTTTTACTATTGAAACTACAAATTATTTGCAATTTATTTGTTGAACTAATTTTAAAACTTATGCCTTTTTCAATTAATGAAACCTACATCAATCCTCCCTGTACTGTGAGTTACAGTATTTTGGATTCTTCCTTGAATGTTATTTATTCAAGAACTATTGTTAATCCTCCAACTCCAGGACCTCCTCCAAATTTCTGTTACAGTCCTGATCCTGCATTTGTTGAGATCACAGCATGCGGAACTACTTTAAGATTAGCTCTTAATGGTACAAGTTGTTGTCAGGATGTTTTATTATTCTGTTCATGTGCAGGTGTTCCCGGTTGGTATCCATTTCATGCTTGTTTGATACCCTCAGACGGACCTTGTGACTATGTTCTTCATATTCAAGTTTAACTTTGGTAAATTTGTTCTAAATTCATTTGAAACTTTTTAGAATTATATTAAACTTACAAACATTCAAAAAGTGGGCAGCTTTTATTCTCTGCTCACTTTTCTACTTTTATGCAAATGCTCAAAACTCCTACGTTGTTTCAAATCCATTTCCGAAGAATTTTTTTATTAAAAATAATGGGCAATGGAACCATAAAGATTCCAATATTGGTTTTATTCTTTGGACAGGTACAGATAACGTCATGTTGTCAAAAAAATACGCGGGGTTTACTTGGGAATATCATCAAAGTTCTGGCAAGAAAAAATCTTTACAACAAGTTGAAGATCGTATCCAACAAGTTTTCTTGAATTCAAATCCATACCCGGAAATTATAGTTGAGGATTCGTCAAATTTTTATTGGACTTACGGGCCAGTAGAATGGAACTCAAAAGGATTCAAACGGATCACTTACAAAAATGTATACCCATTTATTGACGTTTATTACATTACAAGCAATAATAGACAATTAGGACTGTTTAAATACGGATTTATTTTACACCCCGGAGCAGATCCGAATCACATTCAAATTCAGTACTTAGGTGCAAATCTTCAATCAAAGAGTCGCAATCAACACCTGTTAAAAGCCGAACATTTCGGATTGTTAGACTCCGGCTGGGTGGCCGTGCAAAATGAAAAGTTGATCAAAATAAATACACGAATCAAGAACAATTCCCTCAACATACATTTAAATTCCGCAAACCCAGTAAAATCTAAAATCGTAATCGATCCTTATGTTAAGGTTGTAGATAGTTTGATTGATTTTATTAATAATGTCAAAGGATATGGTAATTTCTCTAACATCATTTCACAATTGGATTATGATAAGTATGGAAATACTTATGTAATGAGCTTTTCCCAGAGATATCCTGAAATTGCAAAATACGATACTAGTGGTAATTTAAAATGGGTTTTCTCGGGTCAAATTCCAAATATTCCTTGGTATTCAACTGCTTCCCCTGACTGGATAGTTGGAGCATTTGTAATTGATAAAACAGAGAACGATATTTATATATCTCAAGGGTTTAGATCAGGCGGGAATGGCCCAGAAACTGTCAGAATTAACCTTGACGGAAACTATGACAATTATCTAGCTTATGGAAGAGCAGATGCCCCTGAAATTTGGGATTTAAATATTTCATGTAAAAAGAATATGTTGGTTGCATCTGGGGGAGGACCTGGTGAACCTATAAATATGACTATGCTCCCTAAAACAAGTTCTACAATAAAGCCTAATAAATACCATGTGACAGATGATACTGTAACCGTTGGACAAGATATTGTGAAATCATACGTCGATTTGAATAACAATTATTTTGTTTTGATTAATTGTACTCAATTACGTACCAATTACGATGCAAATGGTTATCCTTTAAATGTGTTTTACTACAACTATAAAGGCCTAATTCTGGTAAATGATTCGTTTAATTACCCTATATATACTGTTGATTTGAGTAAATATTTTGAACTTCGAGAATTCGATAATTTTATTCATGCAGCAATGTTAAACAACCGCTTCAACGGTCTAGCAGTCAACGATTCTTTTGTTTTTGCTTATGACGGAAAGGCTATCGCTGCCATTGAGAAATTAACTGGAAAACTACTTTGTGTCGACTCAGTTGCTTGGCATAAAGGTAGACGTGGTCACCTCGGTCAATCCGGAATCGCCGCCGATAACTGCAACCATGTTTTTTTAGGAGGTGATAGCGCTAATTTGCTCGTTTACTCTTTCGCCAATAATAAGTTCACCCTCGACACCAATATTTTCCTGTTTTCTCCCAAGAAAATCCGAAAAACCACCGATGTTCGCTTCAATGAACTTACAAATCAACTTTTTGTGGCTGGAGATAGTTTCACAGCCTCCTTCCCTAATCCCTACTCATCTACCTGCTCCATTACCCGAACTTTTAACGTTGATACCCTCATTACCTCTCCATGCAAAGGCGATTTTATTGCGCATATCACCGATGGAGACACCAATACTGACTATACCTTTCAGTGGACAAACCTATCCGCTTCCAAACAACCCATCGTGCAACTCAATTCTGGTACAAAACGTTTTCACGACACACTTTTTAATCCCAAACCCGGCGACACATTCGAACTTCTAGTCGCTAAAAATTACTTCTGCAACGGCGAGTACCAAAAGTTCGTTTTTACTACCGGTATCGTTAACCGAAGAGACATTTACGATACTCTCTGCGCGGGCGATACGTTTGCCATCAGACAGCACCGTGTGGGCACCGATTCCGTGTTTAGCCACTCCCTCACCAACCGCTATTTGTGCGACTCGGTGGTAACCTACCATATCACCTTTAAAGACAGCAGCAGTATGTCGCAATCAGTCACGCTTTGCCGCGGAGACTCCCTAAAAGTTGGTGTTCATATCTACACCGATGCTGGTTTTTACATAGACACCTTGACCAATTATTTGGGATGCGATTCTTTCGTTTACACCCGTTTCTCCATCGCCAAAGACACCGTTTTTATCAATGAACATGTTTGCAATACATTTTTTTACCAAGTTGGTGACTCTGCATTTTACAAACCCGGAACCTACACCGTAGTAATGAGAGGTTCTACCGGCTGTGATTCGGTGGTTATTGCCCAAATATCCATGTCGCGCGATACCGCTGTTCGTATTCGTCCGAACATCTGCGACGGCGACAGTTTTATGCTGCTGGGTTTGAGATACGTCCTTCCAGGAAATTATCAAACTCAATTGCCCAGACTTGACGGTTGTGACTCCATCATTCGATTGACCCTAAATGTTCGTCCCCACCATTTTATTCAACAAAATCAGAACATTTGCTTCGGCGATTCTGTTGTAGTAGGAAATCGTACTTACAAACAATCGGGCAACTTTATAGACAGTTTAATCAGTTTCTGGGGATGCGATTCTGTTGTGAATACCACGGTAGTAATAAACCCTAAATTCGATACGGCTCGAGTTTATATTTTATGTGGAGATAGCGCAGTCATAATTAACAACACCACATACAATACATCCACAAATTTTAGTTACAAATACAAAACAGCTGCTGGTTGCGATTCTCTGGTTCGATACCGAATCATTAAGACCAACTTAACATCTGATTTTCAATTGGATACTTCTCAGTTGCCTCAGTTTACCGTAACGAATTTATCCAAAGATGCGATAAAATTTATTTGGAGTTTTGATGATGGATATCGTGATTCTACCAACGCATCATTGACCTATAAATTCAAAAAACCTGATGCCATTCATCGAATTTGTTTAAAGGTTACAGATAG
>CAZQFZ010000156.1:0-3834 GCA_964592635.1 uncultured Rhizobium sp. | reverse complement strand
GGGTAATTATGCAACGTGTTGATATACATCGTTTGGTGTTTGGTTTTTGTGGGATGAATGACCTCTCCTTTGATTGTAATATTCAATAAACTCCGAGCATTGCTGATACAAATGACTACCGTATTTGCTGGGCTCCAAATATAACTTGTCGTATTTAATGGTTCTAAAACACCTTTCAATGTGTGCATTGTCCGTGGCTCTTCCCTTTCCTTCAATGGATATTTCCGTCTTTTTTAAAGACTTAACATACTCAATATATTCATCACTGGTAAATTGAAATCCTTGATCAGAGTTGATATAGTTTGGTGCTCCATGTTGTTTTATTGCCTGTTAAGCGTGTCCACAACCCATGTTGCATCCATCGTGTTAGACACACTGCATCCAACGATATACTTGCAGTAGTTATCTATAATAGCCGTCAAATACATAAATCCATATCTCAAGGGGATGTAACTGATATCTATTCTCCAAGCCACGTTCGGCGCATAAATAGATATATCCCGTAATATGTATGTATACTTATACTTTGCTTTATCAATGACCATAGTTCTCAGTTTTGGATAGATAGCGGCAATTCCCATGTGTTGCATCAACGTTCTAGCGCTTTATAGTCAAAAAACTCCTTCTTCCAAGTCTTGATTTGCACCTGGTTCATATTGTACTTTTGGGCTAACTCCACCATGGTTAATTTTTCTTTCATCGCTTTTAAGGCAAAATCGGCCTTGAATTCATTAATAAACTTTCTACGTCCGCGTTTCATTTACTGTGTAATTACAGGTTTAATTTGGCTTTTTTCAAGTCCAGTTTTTCCCGACCACCTCAATTCAAAACAGTTGAATCAAACCGCACCGAACTCAGATATAGAGGCATCCCAATGCCTGTTGTAAACAATATCCATAATTCATCATACAACAACGGTTTAATAAATACTGCCGCCCAATCTTTGATCGGACGGCAGTTGAATTGCAATCCTTACTGAGAATTGCAGTTTTCCGTAACGCTCTAACCTTTTTTCATCTTAGCGATGAATTCCTCTTTGCTCATTTTACTGGATCTCGAATAACTCTCCATGGTATTGTGAATTCCGTGCACACTCTTATCAAATCGTTCCACACGGTTCATTCGCAACCTCTCCGCCATCTCTTCCACGCGGTGTTCGGTTCCGTAATAGGAAAATTCCCAACCCTTCAGCTTCAATCGTTCAATCAATCTTTGGATTTCTCCCAACGTAAACTGCCGAGAACTGTTCTCCTCCCCGTCGGTGAAAATTGCAACCGATACCTTAACCATTTCTTCGGATACCCTAGATTGCTGAATCAATTGCTCCAACTTGGTTACAGACATTCCAATTGCGTCGAACAACGGAGTGTTGCCGCAGGGTTGGTATTGAAGTTCCTGGATCACCGAATTTTCCTTTATGGTGGTTAATGGCAGTCGTTCTAAGATGCAATTCCCTTCGAAGGTTACTACTCCCATGTGTTGCGTTAGGGTAGGTATCTCAGCCGCATCGCTTAAAATGGATTTTACTAATCCGTTGAAACTCTCTACAGTTGCTTTCTGCAAGTTCGACATCGAACCGCTTTCGTCAATAATTAACAGTGTGATGAAGTTGGCTTGTTCCATGGAAAATTCATGGCCAGTGCTGTGCATAACGTGCTTTTCTTGATTGCGCATTCCTTCGCGGTTGCGTCTGTTGCTTGGATCTTGTGTGTGAATTAACATATGATTTTATAATTTAATGGTTTCTGAATGGGCTCTTCATCCATAAAGACATCTAATGCCATTTCTGATATAACCATGTCGATTAAAAAATCCGCACAGGGATCCTCGCAATGAATAACGAGAGTGGTCTTTTTTTCATGGTTTACCTATTTATTTACTTACCTCACCCCTATAAGGGTGAGTAAATAAATAGGTAAAACCTTAGTGGGACAGAATCCGATTAGTTCCATTCTACCTCAATGGCTACTTCGTTTCTGCGATTCACAACATCCCAAGGTGCGTTGTAACCCATATACATATAGCTCCCCTTGCTTTTAACTCCTTGTTTCTCCAGTTCTTGTTTCAGCTTATCGCAATATTTTCGAATATCTCGGTCCGAAGAATATCCTCCAAACCTTAGCACAGCCAACGTTTTGGATACTTCTTCTACAATGACTACGCCTGCGCCCAAAGGCCTTGGAAGCGCTTGTTTTGAGTATTGTTTAGGCATCACAAAATACATGGAGGCGGAATCTCCCATCGACATCACCACTGGTGCCGTCATAGCAATGTTTTGATTGGTTTCGTTTCCTCCAAAAATGTAATTGGCAATAGTCCGAAATCCCTGGCTGCCCGAATTTTCAAACGAATTGCTGTTCAATGAAGTTTTCGCCACCACCATGTTGGGGTATTTTCGTACTTCAACATCGCCGTACGTTTTCAAAACCTCGTATTCCGGCATTTCGATTCCTTTACTTTTAAATGAAACGATCATCACTATGGCAACGACTACTACAGCAACTGTTAAAATTATTCCTATTATTTTTGGCATGACTTAAAGTAAACAATCAAACGGAATTAAAGTTGGAGGTTAAATGCCTAACTTTCAATTATCTTGCTATGGATTTCCTTTTTACACCCTTCCAATAATTTTGACTATGCAAATCCACACAAATCCTTTAGAATTGCAAACCGAAGGAGTTGAAATTCTATTGGTACGAAACAAATAGTTCAAATTCAAACACTTGAATCTAAGGAAGAAATGAAAATAAAAGGTTCATTTAGTCATAATGAAATGTTATTATTTTTGCTCGAAGTTAACCCACCACAACCTTGCGGAACTCCACCTTCCCTATAAATTCAACACAACTTTGCGGCATGAATGCCACTAATTTGAATAACGACAGACCTTCCATCCCCCGAAAGCATCAATTTGAATTCTATAAGGATGAAACGGGTTGGTACATCGATTTTCCGGATTTTTTGGAGCAGGGTTTGGGCACGAAAGCCGATCTGGAAATGGTAGCCGGTGCGGATGAAATGTTGGATTTACTGAGTAATTATGCCGACCGAATTGAGCTAACCTTTTCGGAGGAAAACATCCCCCATCACCGATTTCACTTGAATAGGATTCACAATAACGAAGTGGGCGCCACCTATTCAACGAACGTATCCGAAGTGCCCGAGGTTTGGCTGTGTAATGTCACCAAAGTTATCTTCGGCGGATACCATCCCCAAGAGATATTTGTGGTGTGAAGAGTGTGAGAGCATGCTTCCACCTTGTGTTAAACTAAAGGTCACAAATTGTGATCTTAAAGATTACCACTCTGAATCCTTTAGCTGAAAGCAAAAGTTCACAGGAATCCGATCACTCTTTCTTTTTACTGCTTGGTTTAAGAAATTGCTGCCTCATCGGCAAAAATTAGTGACTTCGTAATTAAAAACTTTGTAAAGCAGACGGCAATAAAGTAAATTTACCTTTATAATGGAATTAAAGAGGTCTTTGGTTGAAGAAATTCAAAACATAATCAGTGCATCACAAGCTAGAGCCATTCGTTCAGTTGATACCGAAAGAGTGCTAATGTACTGGCAAATTGGAAAAGTTATTTTTGAAGAAGAACAGCAAGGAAAGGATAGGGCAGGTTATGGTGATTTTTTAATTAGAACGCTTTCAGAAGTCTTAGTATTGCATTATGGAACAGGTTTTTCGTACCGCCAATTAAATTTGTTTCGTCAATTTTATAGAATGTTTCCAATTGTGAACGCACTGCGTTCACAATTAAGTTGGACACATTATCGCACACTTATTCGAATTGAAAATCAAGACAAAAGAGAATTTTATATAGCTGAAGC
>CAZQFZ010000155.1:0-4026 GCA_964592635.1 uncultured Rhizobium sp. | reverse complement strand
CCCCATCCTCCAGATAATTCTATTTGATCCGATGGCTTTTCTACTAATTTATACTTTATATCTACCGTTCCATCCGCAGGATTGGGCTTAGGATCCACACCCAACTGCTCAGGATCAAACAATCCCAATGCAGCCAAATCACGCATGGTTCTTTGGATATCGCTACGCGAAAATGTATTGCCCGGCTTCGTGCGTAATTCCCGTAAAACTACCCTATCCGATGTTTTGGTATTGCCTTCCCAAAATACGCGACCAATGGTGGCTTGAGGACCTTCCGCAATTCGAATTTCCAAATCAATGCTATCCTCGTAAACAGCAACCTCAACTGGGGTCATATTAAAAAACAAATAACCGGCATCCATGTACAAAGTCTGAATGTCAAAGCCACCTGGATTACTAAATAGTCGTTCGTTTAACAACGTTTGATTAAAAATATCCCCTTTTTTAATATTCAATAAGGTATCCAACAAACTATTGGGGTACTTCAAATTACCCTTCCATTTAATCGAACGGTATCGATACTGATTGCCCTCCAATAAATTCAAATGAACAATGATTTTATTATTATCATACATCGAAACACTGTCGGAAATTACCCGAGCATCACGATATCCCAAACTCTGATACTTGCTGATAACATTGGCCTTCTCCTCCTCAAATTTTGTTTCCGTGTATTTTGAACTAGCAAATATATTCCATTTTAATTTTGTCCTTTTTATGCCTTTTATCGCCTTTCTCAACTCCGCATCAGCCACCTGATTGTTGCCGTTAAATTCAAAATCATACACCTTTACTTTGGGGCCTTTTTCAATCACAAAATCAAAGTTTTGATAGCCCAACATGGGCTTTCCTGTTTTATCCTTGGCTTCAGGCCTTCTAACAGTTACCTTAACATTGTAATATCCCTTCTCTTGAAAGTAATTTTCAATCTTCGCAATACTCCGGTTAATCAAGTTAGGAGTAATGTACATCCCCTTCTTCAACCCACATTCTTCTTTTAAAGACTTTGCTTGTGAATTAGAAACGTTGATAAATCGATGCCCATTCAAACGAGGCTGCTCCTTAACCAAAAACTGAACCACCACCTCATTCTCGTTGCCCGTAGGTAAAAAAAACACCTGAACCTCAGAGAAATATTGTCTACCCCATATGTTTTCTAAAGCTTTGGGGATGTCTGTTCCGGGGACTTTTATTTCCTGACCAATAGATAATCCGGAATACAAAACCACCAACGCTTTTTGAACGGGTTTTCCATTCACTTCACGAACATCAATATTCTTAATTTTATATGTAGCCGGATCCACAAAATCATAATCAATCATGGGGGCTTTGATGTAGGTGCTATCCGTAATCTGTGAAAACAGATTCACGCTCAACACCCCGAATAAACTGAATAACCAACTCTTTTTTAACATTTTATTTATTGCCCTCCACTATTTGTTCGGAAGTTTTTCCAAATCTACGCTCTCTCGATTGATAGTCCAAAATTGCTTCGACGAAATGCTGTTTTGTAAAGTCCGGCCACAAAACCGGCGTGAAATACAATTCAGAATACGCTATTTCCCAAAGTAAAAAGTTACTTATTCGATGTTCACCACTCGTACGTATCAACAAATCGGGATCCGGAAAATCTGCAGTTCGCAAAGCATGAGAAATGGTACTCTCATCAATGTCAGAAGGAGAAATCAACCCATTTTTAACGTCCTCAGCAATTTTTTGTACCGCTAATTTCATGTCCCAACGTGAACTATAACTCAATGCCAAAACCAAAGTAGTACCGGTGTTATTGGCCGTCTTCTCCTCTGTATGTTGTAATTTCAAACGCGCGTTTTTGGGTAACTGTTCAATATTTCCCAATGTCTTCAAACGTACGTTGTTCTTCATTAATTCTGGTAACTCCTTTTCAACAGTATCCACCAACAATTGCATCAAAGCAGTTACTTCCAATGCCGGACGATTCCAATTCTCAGTTGAAAATGCATATACCGTTAAATAATCAACTCCCAATTCCGATGCAATTTCTAAGCAAGTTCTCACCGCATTCACCCCTTGCTTGTGGCCAAAAATACGCAAATGACCCAACTTCTTAGCCCAGCGACCATTACCGTCCATTATAACTGCCACATGCTTGGGAATTCGATTAGGATTTAACTGTGGGTATTGAGAAATGATTGATTTCAATTGATTAAATTTTTGATTGGATAGAAATTATCTGCAAATAAAGGGAGTAAAGCGATAAGAAAGATTAAAACCATAGAAATAATACCAATCTTTTAGGTGTGTGTCTCCCCGAAACGTTCCCCGATACAACGGAGTACCCCCATTTAATAACTGAGCTTGACTGTATTGAGCAGAGCCCATGCCTTGATTATCACGAATGCTCACATAATCCGGATATACATCATCCACATCATCCAAATTATCTGTAAACGTCTTTCGCCAAACTGCCTCTACACCAAATATCCAAGCACCTTTGTGCTTTTTGTGTGAACTGCGTATCTTATATCCTAATCCCAATGGTACCGACATCTGCAAACGACTGTAATTCCGTCGGCGCATTTCTGTATTGATGTTCCTTAAATGAACATCCTCGTTATCCAAACGCGTAGGGTCAAATAAAAATGCCGATAATCCAATCAAAGCATACGGAGTTTTATTCTGATTGTTGATGTTAGTACCAAACTTGTGAAAGTCAAAATTCAACATAGACGCATACTCGTAGATATCCGTTTTGAAATTTAAATTCTGAAATTCATACCCTGGGTTTCCTTCGGTAGTGGCCGAAATCGTCATGTACGACAATTGATTTCTCCAGGAGAAATAACCATTCATATTGTACTTTTGATAAATACCAGCAGCAGGATGAAATTGCTTGATGTTTTGTCCTTGAGACAAATCTCCATAGTAATTACTCACGCCCACCACCAAGCCGAATTCGTTTCGACCTGAGAAATATTTTTGAGAAAATAAAGAGACAGGGCTTGCTAAAATCAAGCCAATAAACAAAAGTTGATTAACTAATAAACGTCTGTTAAAACTGAAAACAGGTTGTTTTTCCACCCGTAATTTTTCTAGTCAATGTAAAATTCAAAAATAAATACCAGTCCTTAGTTGCTTCATTACCACGCGCAGCACCCAAACGCTCCGGATTTCCGTAATCATTCTTCAAATTTGCATCCCTTAATTCAGGGGTTCTATCGGCTAAAGCAGCACTCAATCCTGAATTGCTTCCACCCGTAATTTGAGGATCCACATACGTCATACTCACGTCGTCTAAGTAATCCGTAAAGGTTTTACGAACACCCAATTCCAATCCCCAAGCCCAAACTTCACTAAATTGCTTTTTATAACCAATACCAATGGGAATGCTTATTTGAGTCAATGAATATCTTCTACGGTCATTGTACTGGGTGGATTCCTGTCCTTCTGTAGCCAAAGGCTGCAATTCAATCCATTTTCCATCGTACACCGACAAATCTTTATCCGGATATTTTGACAAGTTGTGCAGATCATCCATGTAGTTAAATTGAGTCTTCGGATTAAATTTAAAAACACCTATTCCTGCAAACAAAAATGGAGTGCCTGGGTTGGATCTTTGTGTTTCTTCAAATCCCAAAAGATTCCATTCAACGGTACCACTGAATTCCAAAATATTCGAGGTAAAATTCAAATTGCGTTTGTAGCGCTCAGCAATATCTGAATAGTTTTTATCGTCGCCGCTAATTTGCCCAAACACAGCATTTCCCCTCAATGTAATAAAATCATCATAATTGTATCGGCAAATGATTCCACCCATGGGTTTTGTTTCATTCCACGCCACCAATGGAGTTAAATCTCCCATATAATTGGAACCCCCTAATGTTACACCCACTTCGATGGGTTTCCCACGAAAACGCTTCATCTGTGCGTTTGCAGGCAAGGCAACAACCAACAAAGTTGCACCCAAAGCAAGGACTCTTAAATGTTTAGAAATCATGGTAAATAGCAAATTTAACGTATTAGACGCTATTTTCATAAAAACGCACC
>CAZQFZ010000154.1:604-4042 GCA_964592635.1 uncultured Rhizobium sp. | reverse complement strand
ACTACCGGTGCACTAAAAGCTAATGATAAAGTTATCTTAGTAGGTTTCGGTACTTTTTCTACTAGCACTCGTGAGGCGCGCAAAGGTCGCAACCCACAAACTGGTAAAGAAATTAACATTCCAAAGAAAACCGTTGTTCGCTTCAAGCCAGGTGCTGAATTGAGCAATAGCGTTAACTAATGTAATGTATTAAATGGTGTAAAAGGCTGCTTTTAAGCAGCCTTTTTTATTTCGAGGGTTTACCTAAACCCATAATTTCTGAGCTAATTTTGTAAAAATGAATCAACTTTCAATCAAAACACTATTCTTTCAACACATGGCACAAACCACTCTTGCACCTATTGCATTGGAGATAGATCATGCCGAAGGTGTGCACTTGTTTGATAGCCACGGAAATAAGTACGTTGATCTGATTTCTGGTATTTCAGTTTCTTCTGTAGGACATCAACATCCCCAAGTAAAAAAAGCCATCATCGATCAAGTGAATAAGAATATGCATGTTATGGTGTATGGCGAAGTAATTCATAATACTACTGTTGAATTCGCTCAGTTCCTAGCTCAGCAATTGCCTGATTCGTTGAATAGCGTCTATTTTGTAAATTCCGGTTCTGAAGCAACCGATACGGCAATGAAACTTGCAAAACGGGTTACAGGATGTGCTACATTTATTTCCCAAAAACAAGCATACCACGGTAGTTCTCAAGGGCCCTTATCGCTAATGAATGATCCCTATTTTACACAGAAATACCGACCATTAATGAACCAAGTTTTCTACATTGGTCAAAATTCCATACTCGATGTAGATCAATTGCCTAAAGCTGGTGTTGCTGCTGTAATATTAGAACTGATACAATCGGAAAGAGGTGCCAGGGTAGCTCAACAAGATTATGTGAATCGAATCGTAGATTACTGCAAACAAACCCATGCACTTCTCATTATCGATGAAATTCAAACCGGTTTGTATCGCACTGGTGTACCTTTTGAATTCATGCGTTACAATATCCTGCCAGATATTCTGCTATTAGGTAAAAGCTTGGGTGGTGGAATGCCTATGGGTGCTGTGGTTGCTTCTAAAAACCTCTTAGATCAATTTGCAAATCATCCCATTTTAGGGCACATAACGACCTTTGGTGGACATCCAGTCTGTGCCGCTGCTGGTTTAGCAGCAAACAAATGGATCTTTGAACACTTTCAAGAGCTTCAAATTGAAGCGAAATCCCAATTATTTCGCTCAAAATTAGTGCACCCCTTGATTATTGAAGTCACGGGTCAAGGCCTACTTTTAGCCTGTCATCTAGATAAAAAGATACCCATCATTGAATTTAATCAACGTTTGCTAAGTCAAGGTGTTTTTACGGATTGGTTTTTGTTTAACATGAATGCCATCCGAATGGCTCCACCACTTATTATTTCAACTTCGGAAATTGAAAATGTTTGCAACCGAATATTGCACATTTTAGACCAATACCTAGAATGAATGGTTAAATGAATAGGGGAATTTATTCGTATCTTTGTTAAACTTACTATGTGCTTTGCTCGAATCGCCCACCTGTTTAGAACTCCATTCATCGCTATTGCGATGGTTATTGGTTTCGGGGGATTGCATTCGTGCGAAAATATTTATGAAGTTCCCAAAGAAGATATTGAAGACGCCGAGGAATTTGCACAGTCTTTGGGATTAGTTCTGTCTGCGTTAGAACCCATTGAACATATCAATTCCACCTACAGCTTTTCAGATTTTAATCGGAAGAACTTTGATTCCATAGAGAAAATACTGGGTTGTGAATTGGTTTTAATCGATTCCTCCACTCAAGATGGAAATGGTATGGAATACGAGGTCTTGTATAACGGTCAAACCAATAAAATGGATCGGAAACTAAGGTCGGGTAAAATTTCAGTTAAAATCAACTACAGTCACCGAGAAGTAGGTTCGGTTACCCAAATTTCAATTGACGATCAAACGCCCATCAAAATATCAACTGCCAATAAATTTATTGGTGAATTACACGGAGAATTTGAATTCCAACGCAATGTGGGTGATAAAGTGGATTTGGTAATAAAGTCCATGAATTTCAATATAGATGATGAAGACGATGCGTTGGATGAAAAAATGAATGCCACTTTAACATACTCCTGGTTAGTAGGAGAATCTACTCAAGGATTGGTATTTGATCAATTGAAATTTTCAGGAAAAGGCTCAGTAGAATTGGATGAAAAAGAATTCAATTTCAATATCAACTTACCTTTGGAAAAATTGTACGAATTCGGTTGTTCTGATTACATCCTAAAAGGAATCGTTGAGCTGAAAAAAGATGAAAATCAATTCAAAATTGATTTTGATCCATTCAACAACAATGCCTGCAATGATATCGTAAAGATTTACAAAAATGGTAAGGAATTCGAAGTACGCGTTCCATAAAATGGGTTTAATTGTAAAGGTCTTTGTTGGATTTGGGAAACGATATCAAATCGTAGTTGCCTAGATCTCTTTTTAACCAAATGTGTTGAAAACCATTCGTCAACCAAATAAATGGAGTGTCTAATTTTGTGTTATAAACTCCTGCTTGAATCAATGTTTTTTGACTCAATGGTATTTCAGGGGCCTTACATTCGATGAGTATTTCGGGGGAACCTTTTTTGTTAAATGCCACAATATCAAATCGTTTGGCAAGTCCATTGAATTCCAAACTTCGTTCAATTGCCATACGACTGAAAGGGATTTCTAAAAAATGATTCAGAAATAGAATGCAATGCTGACGAACCCATTCCTCAGATGTTAGGGGGATAAATTTTTTTCGTACTATGTCGAAAATAAGTTTTTTTTGTTGATCGAATTGGAATGAATAATTCGACTCAGGAAAATTAAGGCTCTCCACAGGGTAAAATTAAAGAAAAACATGGCAAAATCAACCGATACGGTTAAGGTATTTGAAAAAATTCAATCGGAAATAAAATCCGGTAAGTTTTCACCTGTTTACACATTTCATGGAGATGAGTTATTTTTTATTGATGCTTTGTGTGCAGAACTCGAGTCGAAGGTGGTTTCCCCAGAAAGCAAAAGTTTCAACCAAACACTGGTTTATGGCAAAGATGTTTCTTCAAACGACATTGTAGGAATGAGCAAAAGGTATCCTATGATGAGCAACTATCAGTTGATTATGGTGAAGGATGCACATGAATTAAAGGATTTAGAGCCCATCGTTTCGTATTTGGAGAATCCTTTATCCTCAACTGTGTTGGTATTGGCTTTTCGAAAAGGCAAGATAGATATGCGAAGTAAATTCGCAAAGTTATGTTCTAAATTCACGGAGGGATGTTTTCAAAAACTCAAAGATTATCAAATCAAAGAGTGGTTGCCTGAATTTGCAAAATCCAAAGGTCGTACGTTAAACTCCGATTCAGTAAACCGAATATTAGATTTAATTGGTGCTGATCTAT
>CAZQFZ010000154.1:0-594 GCA_964592635.1 uncultured Rhizobium sp. | reverse complement strand
CTATCGGTTATTCAGAACGAATTAGAGAAAATTTTTGTGATGGTAAAAGACCCGATTATTAAAGTGCAACATATTGATGAACATGTTGGGTTTAATCGGGAATACAATGTTTTTGAACTTCAAAATGCCCTAGGAATGAGGAATTTTGCAAAAAGCATTCAAATTGCACATCAAATGGGAGTGAGGCTAAAATCGGGTGATTTGTTGCCAATTAATACATTTCTATACAGTTTCTTTACCAAAATATTGGCTCTGCATTCAATACCTACTACCAGTAAACAACAAATTGCTCAAAGTCTTGGGGTCAATGTCTATTTTGTGGATGATTACCTGAGGGCCAAAGCAAATTACTCCTTGAGTCATCTGGATTGGGCCATAAATCAGTTGAAATTATTAGATCTCAGAATAAAAGGAATACATAGAGGTTCTGCAACCGATGCCGATTTACTTTTGGAAACCGTGGTGAACATACTCAACGGTTCAAAAAAATAAATGGATTTTTACAAGAAAATTTCACAAATTGTAACGGTTTTTTAAATCAAAATGAGTTAATTCGCAACTAACAACTATGCGTATGAAAAAACTATACACAGT
>CAZQFZ010000153.1:0-4069 GCA_964592635.1 uncultured Rhizobium sp. | reverse complement strand
GCAAACCTTCAAACCACAAAACCGCTTCATTCACATCTGCAGATTCCGTTAAACACCAATGTGCCGCAAGAGATCCAAATTGGGATGACCAACAACTTCGCATTTGGTGGGGTCAATTGCTCACTACTAATTAAAAAACTAGCATGTTAAATTTAGAATTAATCAACAAAGTAGTACTTATAACCGGAGCCAACGGAGGAATCGGATCTGCCATAGCTCAGGCATTTTTAGAGGAAGGAGCCATAGTGCTAGCCGGTTATCGGGGAAGCATAGAAAAATTAAACGTGCTTAAAAACGAGGTCCCCGAGTCCATGCACTCCAGAATCATTCCCATACACCTCGATCTAAACCATTTAGATCAATGCCGTAAGGAACTCCATCAGACCATGACACGAGTGGAAACCATAGATATTTTGGTGAATTGTGCTGGTACGGCCGTTGAAAAGCCCTTTTTACTTTCGGACTTTGAAGAGTTTGATAGCCAGATTCAATCCAATTTTCTGGCACCGGTTAAGCTAACACAATTGGTACTTAAAACCATGCTATTGAAAAAGAAGGGTTGCATCATCAATGTTTCGAGTATAGTGGGTTCTCGATTTGGACGTGGAATTGTGGTGTATTCATCTGCAAAAGCCGCTGTGGATCGCTTTACCCAGTCGCTGGCCATGGAGGTAGGAAGAAAGGGAATTCGCGTTAATGCAGTTTGTCCCGGGATGATTGAAACCAAAATGACCAACATGCTGCAAAAAAACATGCCCCCCGATTTATTAAAAATGAGTCCTTTATCAAGACCTGGAAAGCCCTTTGAGATTGCTCGAGCTGTTTTATTTCTCGCGTCTGAGAACATGTCGAGCTATATTACAGGAACCACATTGGTGGTTGACGGAGGATTAAGTATATAACAAGTAACTATATGACAGACAACGAAATTTTAAAAACCGTACAAGAAGTGATTAATCAATCCAGTGGATTACCTTTATCTGAAATTCACCCCAACTCAACACTATTCGATGAGTTGGCAATCGATTCCATTGACATGGTAGATATCCTATTCAATTTGGAGAGAAAATACGACATTGAATTAAAGATCAGCGAAATAGAGCAATACTCAAAAGCAGAATTGGGAGATGAACCCTTTGAAATTGATCAAGTGATTACGGAAAAAGGACTGGAAGTTCTACGCAAGCGCATGCCCGAAATTGCTCCTGAGAAACTAACTTCAGGAATCACCATTCACGACATTATTCGATTGATTACGGTTCAGAGTCTTGCCAACATGGTAGCAGTTCAACTCGAAAAAAAGAATTCATAAAATGAAAATTCATCGGTTAACTTCCCATTCAAAACTATTCGCTTTTGGTGATGAAATTGCCGATGTTCCGATCTTGAATACTACGTTATTCAAATATCAAGAAGCCATTTGTAAGTCTTTAGGGTTCACCATAACTCCAATGATGAACGATGAAATTTCTGATGGATTCACTTCTGAAGGTCGATTTGAATTCGATGAAAAATTGGTTTTTACTGCGGGATTTTTATCGGCTGCTTGGGAATTCGTCAAAAAGAATCATCCCCGAAAAAATGTGCAATTTTCCATTAAACCACAGGAATCTTTACTGCGATTTTCATTGCCCACTGCACCGCAACAACAAACCTGGATTTTCCCCTTTTACTATCGGGTAAATGAAGCGGATTCATTTGAGATTGTGGAACTTTCTGGCAAGGAGTTTCCTATGAGTTTAGCTATTCCTGCACAAGTAGTGCCTACCGGTTCTTATACCACCCACGTAAATACCCTTTTTGCGGCTGAAATTATTTCGCCATTTCATTTACTGCAAGCCAATATTGGCCTCAATGTAAGTCGAATGATCCCTTTTCCTGAATTATTGTCCATTTCGATATTTAAATGGTTTTCGAAACCGTTTACCCGCAGGGCGCTTTGGGGATTAAAATGGCAAAATAAAATTGGGAAAAACTGCAAGATTCATCCAACTGCAGTAATTGAGGGATGTGAAATTGGCGATAATGTGATCATTGCAGCCCATGCGGTGGTGCGTATGAGCATCATCGGAGACAACACATACATTGGAGATACTGCTGTTGTGACATTCAGCGTATTGGGCAAAAACAACTACATTGTGACTGGCAATCATGTACAATTTTGCCTTACTTACGAATCTGTTTTTACCATACATGGACCTTATCAATTCAGCATTTTCGGAAGAAACACAGCCGTTTTTGCTACCATCAATTGCGATATTCGATTGGATGAAAAAACCATTTCCATTCCGACTGCGAATGGGATAATAGATTCCAAACAGTATCTATTGGGTATAGCTTACGGTCATCACAGCAAAGTGGGAGCATCCAATATTATTGCTGCCGGTAGAATTGTTCCCAATAGAGAAGTATTAAATCCACCCGATTTCATTCATTTAAAATTCGATAGTCACCATGAAAACTGATATCATTTTATTGGGAGCTACTGGATTTACCGGAAATCTCATTGCGGAGGAGTTGAACCATCGCAAAATTTCATTTCGAGCATTTGCTCGAAATAGAGATAAACTGAACCAATTAAAAGAGAATAATCCCTATTGCACTGAGGCGTTGACATTGAATTTGGATCAACTCAACACAGGAATACACTTAGATTCCCGCTCTATTGTAATTAATTGCATTGGTCCATTCAATGTCTATGGAAATAAAATTGTGGATACCTGCATTGAAGCCGGGGCAACGTACATCGATATTACAGGTGAACAAGAGATTGTTAAGCAATCTTTTGAAAACAAACATGATTTAGCTAAAAAAACGGGAGCGTTGATAGTGCATTCTATGGCGTTTGAATCGGCACTTTCTGACATCATGTTAGCCATGGCAATTCAAACAATGCCCGCTGATAATTTCATCAGTTTCAACACGTATTATTTATTGGGAAGCAAACAAATGAGTCCAGGAACGCGAATCAGCATGAAAGTGGCAAATGCATTTCCATCGTATCGTCTTTTGGAATCAAATTTCCGTCCCATATTTGAAAACAGCTCTAACATCCCCCAAAACTTAGACCCCATTGAACCTTACAGTTGTGTACCCGTGGGTTATCCGGAAGTGATATTTGCAAAATCGTACAAGAATATTAAAAATTCCTGTGCTCATTACTTGGTTGCAAGCAACAGTGATTTGGCCCTGCTTTGGAAATCGAAATCGGCAACAAACACAAATGATATCGATGTAGAGGCTTTAATTAAACGTCACGATAGTTTAACATTAAATGGTCCTTCGGTTGAAGAACGTTTACAACAGAAATTTGAGATTCATACATTTTTAGCTACCGAAACACAACGATACAAACAAGTATTAATGGGTTGCGATATGTATGGATTAACCGCCGAACTAGTGGCTACTGCCCTAACGGTTCTGGCCAATCCATATTCATCAACAAATCATTTAATGGGAGTTTATACCCCCTCACAAATTCTAAAAAATGCGGGTGAATACTTCATTAAAAACCATCCAAACCTAAAATGGTATTCTAAACTTTTAATGCGAGCTAATGATGAACAAAAATAAAATTCGCCAAACTGCACAATTATGGGTATTCCCATTTTTACAAATTATTACTTTTTGTTTGTTCTGTGTGGGAATTTTGTCCAGCTATTGGTTTGTATTGTGTATTCCTATTTCCGCATTTTTCTTGAATTTTTCGTTGCACATTACCTACCATTACACTGTTCACTTTCCAGTAAAATCTAAGTCGTGGAATTTGTTTTGGGGGATAATCAAATCGATTCTCATGGGACAACCTTTTCATTATTATGAAATGTCGCATTGGAATCATCATCTTCACAACAATGCATTGACTGATTTCACGAGTACTTGGAAGCAAAAAGGCAATCGAATTATTCCTAAAAATGCAATTATTTATTCCTTGTTTTGGCCTTTTTCGAGTTCCATTGGGCTGTTTGATCAAATTAACATTGGGAAAAGAGAAGGTTATTGCACACTCCATCGTATGAGAAGCATGTTGATAGAACTGATTACCAATACCCTCTTTTTTATACTACTC
>CAZQFZ010000152.1:0-4139 GCA_964592635.1 uncultured Rhizobium sp. | reverse complement strand
ATCGAAGATGGTTGTGCAGAAGACGATTGGAAATCATGGAAATTAATGACCGAAAAATTGGGTAGCAAAATCCAATTGGTTGGAGATGATTTATTTGTAACTAACGTAAATCGTTTGCAACGAGGAATCACGGAAGGTATTGCCAATAGTATATTGATTAAAGTAAATCAAATAGGTACATTAACCGAAACATTGAATGCGATTCAACTTGCAACCCGCAATAGCTACACCAACGTGATGAGTCATAGAAGTGGTGAAACCGAAGATAGCACTATCGCCGATTTAGCAGTTGCTATGAACAGCGGGCAGATTAAAACAGGTTCTGCTTCTAGATCTGACAGAATGGCTAAGTATAATCAATTGCTTCGAATTGAAGAAGAATTGGGTGATGATGCCGTTTATGGTGGTTCCATGTTTCGCTTTTAAATATTAATTTTTAACTATTTCATAAGTTGGGGCGTCGAATTGTTGTTTCGATGCCCCAAATTTTTTTAATTTGTAATTCAACACACGGCAGGAAGAAATGGATTTTATTTTTAATTCAACTTGGAATCTTACCCTATTTTTAAGTTTCATAGCATATTTATTCGGTTCAATCCCCAGCTCCGTTTGGGTAGGTAAAACGTTTTTTGATAAAGATGTGCGTGATTTTGGCAGCGGAAATGCCGGTGCTACAAATACCTTCCGCGTTTTGGGAAAACCTGCTGGAACCGTAGTCCTGATTATGGATATACTTAAAGGATATTTTGCAGCTCGTTTGGCGTACGTAGTAGTGAATCAGTTTCCAGATCTTTATGATAATTACGACTTAGTGAATGTGAAATTATTGTTTGGATTTATGGCAGTATTTGGTCACTTATTACCCATTTTTGCTGGATTCAGAGGAGGGAAGGGTGTTGCAACACTGGGAGGCCTAATCATAGCGTTGAATGTAAATGTTGCTTTGATTGCCATTTGTATTTTCCTCGTTACGTTATTTGCTACTCGCTTTGTAAGCGTTAGCTCAATGCTTGCAGGTATCTCTATTCCCGTTTTGTTTGTTAGTGTTTTCGGGAGAAATTTGCATGAATATCGTCAACCTACAGCAATTGCATTTACCATCGCAATTGCTATTTTGGTGGTTTATACCCATCGCAAAAACATCAAGCGATTGATTGATGGAAATGAAACCAAAGCAAAATTGCTGCCTCGTCATCGCAGAATAGACGAATAAGCAGAATTTTACTATCTTTATAGATATTTTCAGAATCACATTTAGTATAGCAGAATGAACGAATGAGTCTCGCATCCCCCATGAAAAACAAAAACTCCATACAACTAATGTCACTTCCCCAGTGGGAAGAGGAAATCGAATTGTTATTGGATGATGTGGCTTTAGATAATTGGGCCATCGTGCTTTACAATGATGATGTAAATACATTTGATTGGGTAATTGAGTGTTTAGTGAAGTACTGCGGACATGATACTATTCAAGCTGAGCAATGTGCTTGGTTCGTCCATTCCAAAGGAAAATATTCCGTTAAAGTGGGATCCCGTAAAAAACTTAAACCCATTTGTGATGTCCTACAAGAAAAAGGATTGTCCGCCAAATTAGAAAAGAATTCATGAACAAAGTATATAAGAATGCAGAAGAGGCCATCGCCGATATCCAAGATGGAGTAACCATCATGCTGGGAGGTTTTGGCTTGTGTGGAATTCCAGAAAATTGTATCAACGCGTTGGTGCGAAAAGGTGTCAAGAATTTAACCTGTATTTCAAATAATGCAGGTGTCGACGATTTTGGAATCGGATTGATGTTGCAAACACGCCAAGTTAGGAAAATGATCAGTTCTTACGTGGGCGAAAATGCTGAATTTGAACGTCAACTTCTTTCCGGAGAATTAGAAGTAGAATTAATTCCGCAAGGTACTTTAGCCGAAAGATGCAGAGCTGCAGGAGCAGGTATCCCCGCTATTTATACTCCCGCAGGTGTTGGAACTGAAGTGGCAGAGGGAAAAGAAACCCGTGTATTTAATGGTAAAACCTATTTATTAGAACATGCTTTTGATGCTGAATACGCTATAGTTAAGGCTTGGAAAGGTGACCGTTATGGAAATCTAATATTTAAAGATACTGCTCGCAATTTCAATACCGTAATGGCAACCGGTGGTAAAATTACTATTGCCGAAGTAGAAGAATTGGTAGAATTGGGCGAATTGAATCCGAACGATATTCATGTACCCGGTATCTATGTTCACCGAATTTTTCAAGGTTCTGATTACGAAAAACGAATCGAACAGCGCACTGTTCGCCAACGTCAGTAATTTTCTTAGCAATGATTTTTGCTACAAATAATGCACATAAGCTCCAAGAAGCTCGTGCGATTCTTGCAGGATTCAGCGAAATTATTAGTCTTCAAGATTGCGGTTTCACCGACGAAATTCCGGAAACGGCTGATTCCTTCGAAGGAAATGCCTTAATCAAAGCTAAAACCATTTACGAAAAATTAGGAAAACCCTGCTTTGCAGATGATTCTGGATTGGTGGTCCCCGCGTTGAATGGAGCACCTGGAGTTAAATCTGCACGTTATGCCTCAGAAGTCGGTCCCGTTAATCACCATGCAAATAACCAGAAATTACTGGATGAACTACAAGGTCTTCCTCGAGAAGCCTACTTCACAACAGTGATTTGTTTGTATGGATTTACTGAAGAACCCGTATATTTCCACGGAAAAATTGATGGGCATATTGCTGAGTCTCTTTCTGGAAGCAGCGGATTTGGTTACGATCCGTTGTTCATCCCCCAAGGATACAACCAAACTTTTAGTGAATTGGGAGAAGATATTAAAAATACCTTATCTCACCGTTTTCATGCTCTCATGAAAATGCGACAGTTTTTTTCCAAAATTCCTCCGATAGATTTGGAAGAATACAATTACTCCTTCGATGAATCTCTAATTGCCTACCATCCTGTACAACCCAAAGATCATTCAAGATTACTGGTGTTTCAGAATGGACAAATACAACATAAACATTTCTATGATCTGCCGAAGTATTTGAATTCAGATACATTATTGGTGGCGAATGATACCAAAGTGATTCCGGCAAGATTTTGGTTTCTGAATAACAAAGGACAATCCATTCAAGTATTCCTCTTGAAACCATTGGATTCTGATTGGTCTATTTGGGAAGCAATGGTCGGTAATCGTAAAAAATTCAAAGTAGAAGATACCCTGTTGCTGGAGAAAGAAGGAATGAAACTTTGGGTTTCTTGGGAAAATAGAGAGAACAATACCATCCGATTAGCAGCGGAAGGAGGAACGGTGCATGAAGCAATCGAGAAATTGGGCGAAGTTCCTTTGCCACCTTATATAGAACGAAAAGTTCAAGAGGGTGACCGTTTGGATTATCAAGCCATTTTTGCGTCCAAGGAAGGAGCAGTTGCCGCACCTACGGCTTCTCTTCATTTCACCGATGATCTTTGGTCGAAGCTCGATGACTTAGGAATCCAAAAATCATTCGTTACGTTGCATGTAAGTGCAGGAACGTTCAAACCTGTTACTGCTCGATTTGCGAATGAACATGAAATGCATGCTGAGCGTTTTGAAGTAACATTAGAATTAATTGATACCTTATTGAAGAAGCGAACTGGGGTTACCGCCATCGGAACCACTTCATGTAGAGTCTTGGAGAGTCTCTTTTTCTTGGGATGTAAATTCGCTTTAGGAAGAACAGATGAAGTGTTCGTAAGTTCAGAAGATGGTTATAATTCAGAGTACGATACTTTTAGTATAGAGACAGCCTTACGTTCACTACGTGATTGGGTGTTAAAAGAAGGGGGCGTATTAAAGGGAGAAACTCAAATTTTTATAGTTCCTGGGTATAAATTTAGATTGGTTCAACAGCTTATTACTAACTTTCATCAACCAAAATCGACCTTGATATTAATGATTTCTTGTTTTTTGGGGGACGATTGGAAGAAAGTTTACGCCTCGGCACTGGCGGAGAGGTACCGATTATTCAGTTACGGTGATAGTAGTTTGTTGCGCGGTCAGCGCGAAATAGGGTGGTAGTGAAGTGGAATTGCATAGTCGATTCGCCATGCGGGTGGCCGCCATTGGTACTTAAAAGGAGTAAAAACGGGAATGTTTTCGGAGTTGT
>CAZQFZ010000151.1:0-4189 GCA_964592635.1 uncultured Rhizobium sp. | reverse complement strand
CCGTTATTCTCCACCGATTAGGTTAAAGGCCTCAGAGAAATCTGAGGCTTTTTTATTTGGGTATGAATTTCTCAACTTTTAACACAAATTGGTATTTGTGTTTTGTAGCTATTTTTTCATTTTTGGGGAATTACACCTTTCAAAATAATTTATTTTTCAATCACAATTTCTTTCCCCACTATGTAAATTGCAAACTCGTTTACCAAATACTATCGCCATGAGTCCTATCAATCTGCAAATCATACCCACCGAATTACTGCCTGAATATTTAATTCGGATTCCAAAAGGATTGGACCAAGCATTTTATTCCCTCAAAGATGCTGAAATCTCGACGGATTCTTTTAGCTTCTACACATCCGTTTCATCGGTATATAGCAGTAAAATTGAAGGAGAAAATATTGAATTGGATAGTTACATAAAACACAAAAAATTTGAAATTCAATTTTCACCTGATTACACAAAGAAAATTGACGACTTATACAATGCCTATTCTTTTGCTCAAAGTCAATCTATCCATCCACATACCATTGCAGAAGCACACAAACTTTTAAGTAAAAACTTGGTAGTATCCCGACAACAAGGATTATTGCGTTCACAAAACATGTACATAACCACCCCTGATGGTCGAATCGAGTATGTAGCGGTGGCACCCAATGAATTGGAATTCGAAATGGAAAAATGGTATTCTGATTTGAATATTCTTTTAAATGCAAAATTAAGTCTGCATGAAGTATTCTTTTTTGCATCCATGATTCATTTAGTTTTCGTAAAAATTCACCCTTGGTACGATGGAAATGGACGAAGCGGCAGACTGTTAGAAAAGTGGTTTATTGCACAAAAACTGGGTAGTAAGGCTTAGTTTATTCAAAGTGAAAAATGGTATTATTTAAACCATCAATTATACTATCAAAATCTGCGTAAATTGGGCATGGAATACTCTCACTTGGATTATAATCAAGCACTTCCCTTTTTACTTATGCTTCCCAATTCGCTCATAGACTTGAAAATTCAAGATATTTTCCTTTTTTACAAAAACTCCTGCTAAATTTACCCTTTCATGAAAACCATTGAATTGCGCAGCGATACGTTTACGTTGCCCACCGCTGAAATGAAAGAAATCATGTTCCAAGCACCGTTGGGAGATGATGTTTTTGGGGAAGATCCTTCCGTTCTCGAACTTGAGTCGTATGCCGCTCAACTTTTTGGGATGCAAGCAGCGCTATTTTGTCCCTCCGGAACCATGACTAACCAAATCGCAATCAATGTCCATACCCAACCCGGAGATGAAGTGATTTGTGATGCCGAATCACACATTTATTACTACGAAGGCGGCGGGATAGCCCGCAATTCCGGTTGCCAACCGCGACTCATTCAGGGCAAGTTTGGGAAAATATCCCCCGAACAAATTCAACCTGTAATCAATCCTGATGATGTTCACCGTGCTCGCACCCGATTGGTTAGTTTAGAAAATACCAGTAACCGCGGTGGCGGAAGTTGCTATGATCTTAAAACAATGCAGGAAATACAACAGATTTGCATTCAACATGGACTCACCCTGCATTTGGATGGTGCACGTTTGATGAACGCCATTGTAGCCAAAAAACAAAATACTTTAGATTACGGTCAAATTTTTGATTCCATTTCTTTATGCCTCAGCAAAGGATTAGGCGCTCCTGTAGGAAGTGTTTTGATTGGAAATCATGAATTCATAAAAGAAGCTCGACGCGTACGCAAAGTAATGGGCGGAGGAATGCGACAAGCGGGTATGCTCGCAGCAGCTGGATTGTATGCACTTAAAAATAACATTCAACGTTTGGAAGACGATCACAACCGTGCTAAACTATTGGAATCCACCCTAGAAGAACAAGCATGGGTAGAAGACATTCTTCCGGTTGAAACCAATATTGTGGTTTTTAAACTTATTGAATCGGTTTCTCCACAAGAATTCATTGCTTACCTAAAGCAGAATGCCATTCACGCAGCCATTTTTGGTCCCCAGCAAATCCGAATGGTAACGCATTTAAATATTACCGATGAAGATATTCAGAATTGCATTCAAGTTTTAGAAGGATTTCCCTGTAAGTAAATCGTAAAAGTGTTTTAAATCAACGATTGGTACGTTTGGCTTAACCATTCTAAACGATTAAGTTTCAATTCAAATTATAAAACGAAATCAACTGCTAATTCCAGAACGAATTTCTTCAATAATTACCATTTACCTTTTTCAATTCAATAGTATTAACCACCCAATTAATAGTATAAAAAAACCAAATTATTTTTAGAGAAATATTTATGAAAAAACTTTTTTTACCCCTATTCCTATTATCATCTGCAGGTGTTTCAGTAGCACAGCAATCGAACAACATGAACGGACAATCGGCAAACTCGAACTCTGGTTTCAATTCATCTGGATCACCTATTTTACGTTTTGCTGAAATCCAAACACCGAGCATTGAAGTCAATGGTGAATACGAATTTGAAATTGCACCCAATGAGATTGTCGTTAGGTTTACAGTAATGGATCGCTACGAAGGCAAGAAAAAAATAACGGTGGCCGAACAAGAGGCGAAATTAAAAGATGCGTTGAAAAAATTAGGCATCCCCAACAATAAACTGACCCTTCAAGACGCGAGTTCAAATCTTACCGTTATTCGAAGAAAGAACAAGGATGTAATTTCCTCCAAAAATTTTGAAATCACCTTGAATAATGCACCTTTGGTGAGCAAATTGTTTGAGCAATTCGATGAAATTGATATTCAATTGGCCTACATCCACAAACTAAATCATACCCAACTGGATAGTTTCAAAAACGTGGCGCGAATTGCCGCAGTTAAAAATGCCAAAATGAAAGCCAAATCCATGGTTGAAGCATCAGGTAGTAAATTAGGAATGCCTTTGATGATCAATGAATCACAGATTTATGCAAGCACCATGGATAACGAAAATTACATGTACAAACGTGGGATTTATGCAATGTCCGATTCTGCTGTAAGCGAAAATGCGGACTACAAACCCCTCAGCGAGGAGATCGAAATCCGCAAAATCACAGTAAAAAGTACCGTTTATATTCGTTATCTTATCCTAGAAAAGGGTAACGGTAATCAACGGGAGGATTAAATGTTTCCTTGATAGTTCTTTGAGAAGTCCAGCGCAATAAATTCACTTTCGCACCGGCCTTATCATTGGTTCCACTGCCTCTACCACCGCCGAAGGGTTGTTGTCCTACAACAGCCCCGGTGGGTTTATCGTTCACGTAGAAATTACCTGCCGAATTTCTCAATGCCCAAGTAGCCTCTGCAATTGCGTTGCGATCTTGAGAGAAAATAGCTCCTGTTAATGCATATTCTGAAGTTGAATCTACCAACTTAAACATGTTGCTCCACTGTGCATCTTCGTACACGTGAATGGTTAATACCGGACCGAAGATTTCTTCGCACATAGTGGTATAACGAGCATCTTTTGCCAATAAAACGGTAGGTTCAATAAAGTACCCTTTGGATTTATCGTAATTACCACCAAATACTACCTCTACTCCATCTTTCTTGGCTTGATCGATGTAATTCGCAATTTTATCAAATGCGCGCTCATCAATCACCGCATTCACGAAATTCGTAAAGTCTTCGGTTGGTCCTACTTTAATGGTTTTCAACTCACTCACTAAGTTTTCTTTAATATTGGGCCAAATGCTTTGGGGGATGTAAACGCGGGAAGCGGCTGAACACTTTTGTCCCTGGAATTCAAACGCTCCACGAATTATAGCAGCAACCAATGCTTTTTGATCGGAAGATGGATGAGCTAAAATGAAATCTTTACCACCGGTTTCACCCACAATACGAGGATAAGAACGGTATTTGGCAATGTTTTCGCCAATGGTTTTCCACATATGACGGAATACCTTGGTGCTTCCTGTAAAGTGCAAACCAGACAAATCTGGATGATTGAAAACTACATCGCCAATTTCTGGACCATCGCCATAAATCAAGTTGATAACGCCATCGGGTAAACCCGCTTCACGGAACACTTGCATCAATAGATTTGCTGAATAAATTTGAGTATCAGCCGGTTTCCAAACTACCACGTTACCCATAATGGCCGCTGAGGTAGGTAGGTTACCTGCAATAGCCGTAAAATTAAAAGGAGTAACCGCAAACACGAATCCTTCTAAGGGTCTGTATTCAACGCGATTCCA
>CAZQFZ010000150.1:2521-4213 GCA_964592635.1 uncultured Rhizobium sp. | reverse complement strand
ATCCGTTGTACGACAATTTTGGTGAAAAGCAAGACAAAACAGAGGCCTGCAAGCGATTGGGTTTGGTTGCATCGCGCAAGTATATTCTATTTTTCGGATTCATTCGAAAATACAAAGGTTTGGATTTATTGTTAGAAGCTTTTGAGCAAGTTGCAGAGCAAATGGATCGTTGGGATTTATTGATTGCAGGCGAATTCTACGAAGACGCTCAACCCTATTTGGATTTAGTTTCTCGGGGGAAGTTAGAGTCGCGCACACATTTACACACGAAATTCATCCCCAACGGTGAAGTGGCCGATTATTTCTCGGTTTCGGACATGGTAGCACAGCCGTATCGAAATGCAACTCAAAGCGGGGTAAGTCAAGTGGCATATCACTTTGAGGTACCCATGATTATTACGAATGTAGGTGGTTTAGCGGAATTAGTTCCACATGGCGAGGCAGGATGGGTTTGCGAACCAACAGTAGAAGGTTTATCGGAGGCATTGATCGGTCTTTCTTCGGGGGATGAGATAGCGAGAATGCGACAAAATCTGCCGGAGTTGAAGAAGCAATTCAGCTGGAGATCAATGGTGGAAGCGCTGAGTGCACAGGCGGGTTGATGGTTGCATTTAGTATTTTCTAGATGTTAAGTATTTGTCACTAAAATCGACAATAATAACAATTACTTCATTTACAAAGAACAGGCTGTTAACAGTTTAGCGATTAATTGCAACAAAAAAATAATCGTTATGTTAAACACAGTTATCATTGAAAACAAGGAATTCATGGAAATGGAAGGTTACATTTGGACGGGTGAAAATTGGATGAGCGTAGCGGAGTTTGTAGCGTCAATTGGGGCAAATTAATTTTGAATTGTGAAGTTGAATTGTAGTTAAATTTAGATAAAATAGTCACTACAATCTGCAATAATCCATGAATTAGAGAAATTTACTCGGCATAATTTCTGCATAATGCTGCAAAATTCACTATCTTTGCAGTAAATACAGAGAGGTGTCCGAGCGGTCGAAGGAGCACGCCTGGAAAGTGTGTATACGCCAAAAGCGTATCGAGGGTTCGAATCCCTTCCTCTCTGCAAAAAACAAAAGAGCGCCGTGCAAACGGACGCTCTTTTGTTTTTTAACAATGGATGAGACCTGAGCAGAGGGTTCGAACCGACGACTAGAAGGAGGAGCTCACGAGTCTGCAAAGCAGCGAGTAATCCCTTCCTCTCTGCAACCTACTTCAAAGCCTCGCTATGCGGGGCTTTATTGTTTATTGACCGAGCCAAGCACTGCTTGAGCGAAGGAAAAAAAATAATAAAGCTAATAGCTGCTGCGCAGCGTGGCTTTGAAGTGGGTTAACAGCTCCAACCCTATGGTATCACGAGCGAAGCGAGTAATCCCTTTCTCTCTGCAAACTTGTAACACAAAACTCTTGTAGAATAAGACTCTGGAAGTTTTTTTATTTCTGAAGTGTCGATTTTGTTCTGAGTTTTACTCTTTTCCTATCCCGGATCTATTGACCACCGTGCTGATAACAGTACCCATTTGGCCCTGCAGAACGCTTACACTGACTTCCTGCCTTCGTAATTCCCTTACATTGGGATTTCACTGAATTATTGGGTTGGCTATTTACATTATTTGGAACAACTACACTATTTGGAACACTAACAGTTGTTGGAGTATGATTGATACCATTACTATTCAATAG
>CAZQFZ010000150.1:0-2421 GCA_964592635.1 uncultured Rhizobium sp. | reverse complement strand
TATTTGGAACACTAACAGTTGTTGGAGTATGATTGATACCATTACTATTCAATAGTTGATTCAGTCTTAATATTTCTTTCTCCTGATTTTGAATTATTGTCTCCCCAATTGTGACACGCACCTTCAAATTCTCAACATCTTTTTGGAGTAATTCTATTTTGGTTTGGTTTTGAACATTAGCTACCTTAAGCTCTTCTATACTACGAATTATATCTGCCTTAGTCTGGCCATAGCAAAAGTTATTCAAGAGCAATCCCAATATTATCAGAAAGTATATTTTTCTCATTTCTTAATTATCACAAATTACAACATAAGAATGCATACATCAAAACGGAAAATGTACTAGCCCCAAAAACAATAGGATAAGTTTGTTAAAACAGTTGAGATTGGTTTAATCTTATGGAAATAATAAGAACCAAAAGATCATTTAGTCCAAAAGAACAATTATCGATTCTACATGAATCACAGCGAGAATGCCAGATGGCAACTTGTCGCAAGTACAACATTGCACCATCATAATTTATTAGATGGAAGAAGAAGTATCTGGTAACAAGGTATGATGGGTAAAAGGCGTCCTAAAAGCGCATAGATCCAGTATAACTGGACTTAGACTAATAAAACGAACGGTTAACTAAGATTGTAGCCAAGCAAGCACTACAGATTTAAGTACAAGTAGAACAGTTAAAAAAACTCCTATTCAAACCAAGAGAAAATAACAGTAGTGAAAAGACATCAACCTAATTAGATTTACCCCAGAACAAAAATAAAATCAATCAAAATGGTTAACTTCGTTGTATTGAGTGAAGCGGAACCAAGCTCTGCTAGAGAGCAACGTGCCAGGAACAACTCAATGACCAGTAATGATATTGGGGGAAATTGCGCTCCCCAATACCCAACCAACTAACATTATTGTTCCGAATGCCTCAAAAAACTCAATCACCATTAAAAAAAATAGACTGAAATACTAACCGCGATTCTGCTAATTGATAAAGAATTGATACACGCCAAGCTCGAAAATGTTAGCGTTTTTTTTGTAAAACTACCACCTCAACACGAAATGGAAACAAATAAGAAATTAAAATCTTGCAAAAAGGGACATCAGTTCTACAAAATTTCTGATTGTCCCACTTGCCCAATTTGTGAAGCAGAAAGTAAACCTGAAGATAGTTTTTTATCTTTATTAGTTGCACCAGCAAGACGAGCTTTAGAAAGAGAAAATATAAAGACTTTAGAAGACTTGGCAAAATGGACTGAGAATGATATACTTAATCTTCATGGAATGGGACAAAGCACTATACCGAAATTAAAAAAGGCATTAATTGAATCCGGACTTTCATTTAAATCATCCCCCAAAACAACATGAAAAAAATTCAAATACAATTATTCGAAGGACACCCGATTATTCATGACGGGGAAAATAAAATACTAATTGACACCGGCGCCCCCTCTACCATCCACATTTCAAACACCTTGGAATTCTGTTCTGAAAATTTCCCGTGTTCAACCAATTACATGGGCTTGACCATTCCAAAAATTTCTGAATTGCTTGGTACAGAAATAACCTCCTTGCTTGGAGTCGATGTATTATCCCATTTCAAAATCCTTTTCGACTATAAAAATCAATTCGTGGTATTCAGCAAACAAGAATTGGATTTTGTCGGAACTCAAATTAGTATTTCCAGATTTATGGGAATCCCAATAATTCGAATGAACGTTGACAACCAAGAATTAAAATTTTTCTTAGACACCGGCGCAAAACTTTCCTATCTATCTCAGAGCTTCACAGCGAATTTTGAAAGCCTTGGAACAGTGGAAGATTTTTATCCAGGTGTGGGCAAATTTGAAACTGATTTTTTTGAGATTTCTACTTTTTTGGGGGACGATGAATTCCTCGTAAAATACGGAAATCTGCCAGCGCTATTGCAAATGACCTTGATGATGGGGGGAACAGACGGAATTATCGGGTTTGACTTTTTTAATCATTTCAATGTGATGTTGGACCTTGAAAACAACCAACTTCGATATGCAAAATAACCGATCCTACTAACCCCAAGCATTTCATCATTTTGATTTTCAAATAATAATTAAATCTTACATTTGCTTGAATATAACCAATCCCAAAAAAACAAAAGATGAATAAATCCAAGTTATTTCTACTGGTATTGCTTTTCAATGTTTTCCAGTTGGAATCTATTTATGGCCAACATAAATCAGCAACATATCAAACATTGACCATGGGCTACAATAGTCCTGTTTACAGAGACTTTGCCACATCTCCATTGTTCTACAGCGGAACTGGCATTACTTTACAAACCTCTTGGTTAAAAAAATCTCTCCAAAGAGAGAGAGCTTTAGATTTGAATATTAATTACAGTAGTATGTCAGCTGATATACCACAAAGCAGCTACTTGCAGCCAACTT
>CAZQFZ010000149.1:0-4237 GCA_964592635.1 uncultured Rhizobium sp. | reverse complement strand
GTTTGGCACCTTCGTACACAAGACAATTTAGCGAGGAGTACGAGCGTGAACTAAAACGGTCGCAAGAGCAGTAATGTTCTTAAAAAATGTAGTTGTCCAAAAAGGTTGTTCATACAGCCTTTTTGCGTTATACTCACAGAGTTATAAACTTTTAATCTATTCCAAATCGGTGAAATGTTCATTTACAAAATAACTATAAAGTCTACTAATCAGTCGTATATCGGTTTCGATACAAGCAAAGAGTATAAAAAATCTCGATGGAAATCTCATTGTAGGCAGGCTAAATCTGGCTCACTATTGAAAGTTCACGTTGCTATGAGGGAGCAAGGTATAGAAAATTGCACATATGAAGTGATCGCTAGAGACTTTACATCCGTGTGCAGCTTAGCGCTCGAAGAAATAAGACTGATAGAATTACACAACACTTATGAAAATGGCCTCAATAGTACACGTGGTGGAGATGGATTAGGCATACACGATCTGCATATGATGAGTGACGAAGAAATCGAGATAGTTAAAAAAGCGCTGAGTGAGTCATTCACAACGTACAACAATAAAAAATGGAAAAATACCACGATAGAAGAAAGATCACAATTAACCGAACATCTCCACAACCAAGATATATACGCGCGACGAGCAAAAACACTGAAAGACTACTATGACACTGTTGATGGTGCAAGAGAAAGACATTCAGCTGGTTTAGATAGATGGAGAAAAGAAAATGCAGAGAAACATAAATGCAATAGGCTCAAAGCAACTGCGGCATGCGAAATTCCAGTCACGGTAGAAAGAGAAGATACTAAAGAGATTGAAGTTTATAAAAGTCAAATAGATTTCAAAAGAAAAACCGGAATAGATTTCAGGACTATGCGTGATAACATGAGAAAATATGAGTATTATCGAGGATATAAATTAAAGGAAAACGGATGACAAATTTATTCAAAAAAGCTGCTATGTTCACCGACGTGCATTTTGGCATGAGAAATCATAGCGAAACGCACAATAAAGACTGCATAGACTTTATCGACTGGTTCATCGAAACTGCTAAGGCGGAGGGTTGCGAAACATGCTTTTTCTTAGGTGATTGGCACCACAGTCGAGCAGCGCTGAGTATTCAAACACTGCATTATTCACTCAAAGGTCTTGAAAAATTAAGCGCGGGCTTTGAGAATGTTTATGTCATTGTGGGAAATCACGATTTATTTCATAGACATAATCGAGACATTCATTCGCTTGAGTGGGGTGAACACATGTCAAATGTGCATCTGATCGACAAAGTATTTACTAAAGACGGTGTTACGATTTGCCCCTACTTGGTTGGTGAAGAGTACAAAACAGTAAAAAATATCAATTCTAAATATTTTCTGGGCCACCTGGAACTGCCACACTTTTTGCTGAACGCAATGATCGAAGCACCCGATCATGACGAACTGCAGATCGAACATGTCGAGCATTTTGAATATGTATTCTCTGGTCACTTTCACAAGCGTCAACAGAAGAAGAATGTGATTTATATTGGAAATGCATTTCCGCACAATTTTTCAGATGTAAATGACGATGAGCGCGGTATGATGATTTTGGAATGGGGCGGTGTGCCCGAATTTAAAGCATGGCCCGATGCTCCCAAATTCAGAGTTTACAATTTAAGTGAAGTCTTAGAACGTCCAGAAGAGTTGCTATTGCCAAAAAGTCATGTTAAAATCAATATTGACATCGATTTATCATTTGAAGAATCAACGATGTTGCGCGAAACGTTTATTCCACAGTTTAATTTGCGTGAGATGACGCTTATACCCAAAAAAGCAGATTTAGAAACTGATAATACCGATTATACAAATGCTTCATTTGAAAGTGTAGACGCTATTGTTCACAAGCAAATTGGTGAGCTAGAGGAAGGCGCATTTGATCGTAAACTATTGCTTGAAATCTATCGCTCTGTATAAAGGATTATTATGTTGAAATTTAAAAAAGTAACTGCTCGCAACTTCTTATCAATCGGCAACGTCGAACAATCAGTTGAGTTAACTGGCAATAATTTAACGCTTATCTTAGGCGAGAACAAGGATTTGGGCGGTTCTGACGCTGGTAGTCGCAACGGTGTAGGCAAATCAACACTAAACAATTTGATTTCCTACGCACTATTCGGCAACGCTATTAGTGCCATTAAACTCGATAATTTAATTAATCGAACTAACGAAAAGAACATGAGTGTAACGCTTGAGTTTGAAGTCTCGGGTGTAAATTACCGAATTGTTCGCGGTCGTAAACCAAACATATTAAAGTTGTTTATCGACGATAATGAACAAGTATCATCAGAAGACGAAGCCCAGGGCGAGAATAAACAAACTCAAGCAGCAATCGAACAGATTATTCGAATGTCACACACGATGTTCCAGCACATCATCGGTCTGAATAGTTATACTACACCTTTCTTATCGATGAAAGTAAGCGAACAGCGCGAAGTCATCGAGCAATTACTTGGCATCACACTCCTATCTGAAAAAGCAGAAGCAATTAAAGAACTTGTCAAAGAAACCAAAGACGCTATTAAATCTGAAGAATATCGCATTCGGGGTATAGACGAAGCAAACAAGCGCATAAGTGAACAAATTGATTCTTTGGTTCGCAGACAATCACTATGGCAACAAAAACAAGCACAGGATTTAGATTCCTTAGTCGAGCAATATACCGCACTTAGTGCTATCGATATCGATGCTGAATTGCAGGCACACTCCGAGTTAGAAGTCTATTCCAATTTATTGAAACAGCAAGAAAATTTTAAAAATTTAATTGCAAAACAATTGGTTTGGCGACAAAAACACGCTAGTGAGTTAGCACAGTTGGAATCCCAATTGGTCAATTTGCAGAATCTAGATATCACTGCTGAATTAAACGCACATCGAGCACTAGCAGACTGGACACAACTTTCTAAAGATATCGCTGATATAAAAAAATTAATTGAGCGTGGCGAATCTGACCTAGACAAAGAATTAAAAATTGTCGAACAACTAAAGTCAGAAATATCGGATTTAGAATCACATAAATGTTATGCTTGTGGTCAACATTTCCATGATAATAATCAAGAAACACTGTTAGCTGAAAAACAAAAATCATTGCAGAACGCTGCGCTACAGGCGCTCACTACTGATAGTGGATTAATGGAAGCTAGGAGTGCGCTCACATCACTTGGTGAACTTGGTCCTCGACCTGCAACCCACTATAAAACCGAAGCAGAAGCTGTAAAACACAACAGTGATATTGAAAACATGGTCGAGCGCATCGCTGCTAAAAAATCAGAACCTGATCCCTACAGGGAACAGCTACAAGATTTACACGAAATCAACCTACCACCAAAACCAGCTACCATCTACAACAGTGTGACAGAAGCAGTAGAACATCGCAGTCTAGTCAAAAGCATCGAAGAACAAATTGCTAAAAAATCTCAAGAGGTCGATCCCTATCTGGATCAAATCGCTGATATGCAGACTAATGCCATACAAACAATTGACTACTCAACAATCGATGAGTTAAATCGTTTGCTAAAGCATCAAGACTATATGCTGGATTTATTGACCAATAAAAAGTCATTTGTTCGTAAAAAAATCATCGAGCAAAATTTATCATATTTGAATTCACGTCTTGCTCATTACTTGGATACAATTGGTTTACCACATCGAGTTGTATTTCAAAATGACTTGAGTGTTGAAATCACTGAGTTAGGTCGAGAATTGTCATTTTACAATTTATCCCGTGGTGAAATGAATCGAGTTATTCTAGCACTTAGTTTTGCTTTCCGCGATGTATGGGAAAACTTGTTTATGAGCGTAGATTTTCTATTCGTCGACGAGTTAATGGACTCTGGCATGGATTCTTCGGGCGTTGAAAACGGTTTGTCACTGTTGCGACACTTTGCACGAGATCGCAATAAATCAGTATGGCTTGTTAGTCATCGTGATGATTTAGCTTCTAAAGTTGATAATATTCTGCATGTTATAAAAGAATCTGGTTATACTACCTATTATCTAGGCTCAGAAGAATAAAAAAATTTAACGCTGTTTTTAGAATATAAATAGACCACATATGCCATCACCAAGTAAAAACAAAGGATCAGGATTCGAGAGAGAAGTTGCCAAGTATCTTAGCGACACTTATGGTGAATCCTTCATCAGAGCACCTGGCTCGGGCGCATACACTGGTGGTAGCAACAGTCATCGTAGAACTGTGCTTCACGAAAATC
>CAZQFZ010000148.1:0-4307 GCA_964592635.1 uncultured Rhizobium sp. | reverse complement strand
AAAATACCGAAAACTTAGTATTCCATTGCATGAAGAACTATTTAGTTTTGTCCAATGATCAAAAATGCAGTAATTATTTTAATTTCTTTAGGTATTTGTTTCAATAGCTGTAAAAAGAACCCGAATAATAATAATTCAAACAGCGCACAACTGAGAGTAGAAAAGTCAGATGTAAAAAGTTTTGAAATTATTTCAGTGATCTTGAACGAAAATCTTTCAGATAAGTACACGGGTCAATTTGGAGGGAAACAAATAGAATTATTAAAAACCTCAGATACTACGATTTCATTTATGGTACCGGATGTGATTAGTGGAAAATATACATTGAAAACGGTTTTTGGTAATTTTACTTTCAACGTTACCGAGGCAAAACAAATAATCACAAGTCAGGTTCTGAATTCAATCACCGTCGATTTTGAAACAAAAATGAATTTATTCGTGCCTATTTCTATCGAGGGCAAAGCGAATAAAGATAGTTTAATTCAGTTTAAAAACGAAACGATTAAGTTAATTAATTCTATGTCAGATAAAGACAAAGAGGTAGCGCTGAAAATCTACGAAGCAAATAAGCAGCCAGTATTAGATTGCTATGTTGCAATTAACAGTTTAATCAATTCTTCGACTGTTTTAAAACGAGGAGGCTCGCAATCGAATTGTCCAAATTCAGATTATAAAAGTTTTTATGATTGCACAGCCCAAAATTTAGGGCAGGCTGCAACACAAATCAAACCTATAGCAGCAAAATTTTTGGAAATGTTGACTATGGCTGGAGCAGTTGCCATTACGGGATCAAAATTGTCTGCCCTCGGTCCAGCAGCCGTAGGATTAACGGCCATTGGTATAAGCTTACCAGTTGCTGCTGCTACTTACTTACTTGTATTTGACTTGGCCCCTGCAATTGGTAAATTGTGGGATGCAAGTAAACCATTTCTATCTGCTACATGGATATTGGGTTCAGAAATATTCAATAATGCCAATACAACATTTGTTGACCAACTGAGTACCTCATTAAATTTAAGTCCAAAATTCAAATCATTAACAAATAGCACAATAAATATTACTGCTGGAACCAAATACTACAATGATGCGATTAATGGTTTGAATTATTACCTGAATAAAATGAAAGCACTTTTTCAACCGCATCCCGATTATACAAATTCAATTGAAAACACAACACTAAATACGAACGAAATCGTAGTTGAAAATATCTCAAATAGCAATGTCGTTTTCCAAGGCAATGACGGTGAAAAATTGAAATTTAAAAGTCGCTCCGGAAAAGAAGAATACTTTAACTATAAATTAACCGTAAATAAAGAAGGGTTCACATATTCAAAAACCTTGAATGGATTGGTTAAACCACCCATTGACTCAACAGACTTCTACACTCAACTTTGTGTGGGAAATTGGATTGTTCAAAATATCGAAAGTAAGGATGCATATTACTTGGAACTTACGAATGATGGTTATGGAACGTACACCGGACAAGTTGGAGGGACAAAATGGGATAGAACTTATGGTATGATTTGGGAGGTAGTTAAAGTTGGGAACAAGTACTATTTTACAGCTGAGGATGGTTTTTGGCATCCAGCATACACCCAGTATCACACAATTTCAGGGGATAAACCAAAACAAAATCTCACAATCCCATTAGTAGAATTCATTTGGTACACCAGTTTCAATGGAGGCACTCCTTCATTGTTGTATAAAAAACAATAAAACGGTTTGACTTATAGTCATAATCAACCGGTTTATTTTTTGAGATTGGGTTTAAGAGGAATATAAATTGGATAACACGCACCAATAATGCATTTTTTGTGTGATTGAGAATCTCGTAATCCAATTGCCACAATTCCTTCAAGCACATTCTCACGCTCTTCACACCACAAATATCTCTTGGGGATGGTATCCGCCGAAGATCACTTTGGTGACATTACACAGCCAAACCTCGGTCACTTCGGGTACGTTCGTTGAATAGGTGGCGCCCACTTCGTTATTGTGAATCATTTTCAAATGAAATCGGTGATGGGGTATGTTTTCCTCCGAAAACGTTAGCTCAATTCGGTCGGTATGATTACTAAGCAAATCCAACATTTCATCCGCCCCGGCCACCATTTCCAACTCTATCGCTAGTAATTTCCATTCAAATAAATTAGAGCTCGAAAGTCTTGACCTGCAGAAGGATACCAAGCTATTCTTGGTTCTTCTGTGAATGAATCAATTAACTTTTTAAACTCGCCAACTTTATTTCCGTTAAAATGTTTCAATAGATCGATTGACATAAGAATAAATATAATGAATAAGTTAATCCAAATCATGAGTGATTTGGATTATTAACGGGAAAGCTCCCCCAATTAACTATCCTAATAATATTACTTAGAATAAAAATTCGTTTAAAAAATGGATAAATTTATTTTAAATTCGAAACTATGAGTAATTGGAATAGTCCAACAGAAGAATCACCAAGCAATTTTCAAAGAGTTTTAATTTGCAGAGAAGATTTTTTTATCATTTTGGGTCAATATGTAAACGGTTTGTATCATGATACTAGATATAACCGAGAGGAATCTAAATCTGTAATTAAGGGCAAATTGTACTGGATGGAATTACCATCTACAGAAATGTTAAGAGATCAACAATGAGTTTTTAACTTGCTCTCTTGCAATCATTCAAATTTTTAAACATTCGCAAAATAATTAGAAGTAGATCCATTTTCAATAATTAATTTCGGTTTTGGTTGAATGTTATTTGATGCGATCATCGATTAACCCGAAATTTAATACTCTTCAAAAATTATGACATTAATTTTCTTTTTGGAAATATTCAAAACTAAGTACAATTGAAACTAATAAATAACCAACATATATTACTTGTAACTGAGGTTAAGCAGTTGATTACGGGAGAATCTGAGATTTTCATCGCAACGGGATATACCTCCATCCCATCTTTATTCGAACTCACCCATGAGTTTGAAAAATGTAAGGGGGTGAAACTGATTCTAGATTCTGATCCAATTGATGATTCTCGTTTCGCTTATGACCCGAAAGAGTTTTCGCTTTATTTTGATCTGGCTTCTGCTCACAAAGCAAAAACTGTTTACAACCTTATTGAATCTAAATTTCAAATCCGATCGGGTAATGTTGGTGGACAAAAGTTCATCTTGATAAAAAATTCAGATGCTACCCATTGCTTTTCAATAGTACCACAAGACTTAAATGCTGTTACCATGGGCAAAGTACCAAGTTCATCCCCAATAGTGTTAACCCAATTCGAAGATCAAGGCGGACAATATCTTCAGTTGTTTGATCAGTTTTGGTCTATAAGCTCCAAAGATTTGAAGGATGGTTTACTGGCAAAGATCAAGCAAGCGTTTGACGATAATAGCCCCGAATACCTTTATAAATACACGCTGTATCATCTGTTCAAAAACACCACAATAAACGAAGAGAACGAACAGCGCATTAATAAGATTGGATTTAAACAGACAGAAATCTGGAAGTATTTATTCAATTTTCAGAAAGATGCTGTGTTAGGTGCAATCGATAAAATTGAAACCTATGGAGGTTGTATCATAGCTGATTCTGTCGGATTAGGAAAAACCTTTGAAGCATTGGCTGTAATCAAATACTACCAGATGCGAAACGACAGAGTTTTGGTTTTGGCTCCCAAGAAGCTTCGTGACAACTGGTTGGTTTACTCGCTCAACGATGTTCAAAACATACTAAGTAAGGATAGATTGAATTTTGATGTACTCAACCATACCGACCTTTCCAGAACAGGTGGTTATTCTGGGAACATAAACCTCGAATCTATTAATTGGGGAAACTATGATTTGGTGGTCATTGATGAGTCGCACAACTTTAGAAATAACGATCCAAGAAGAAATACCATTACCCGTTATCAGCGGTTAATGAATGATATTATCAAGATGGGTGTTAAAACGAAGGTGTTGATGTTATCTGCAACTCCTGTTAACACCCGAATGAACGATATCAAAAATCAGATAGCTTTCATCACCGAACAAAATGATGAGGCATTATCGGCACATGGTATCGCTAGTATTGAACAAACACTACGTAAGGCTCAGGCTAAATTCAATGCGTGGTTAAAATCTAATAACGGTTCAACTGCTAGTAGAGAGAGTTTGATTAATGGTTTGGATGGTTCATATTTCAAGCTATTGGATTTGTTAACCATAGCCAGGTCAAGAAAGCACATTGAAAAGTATTATGATGTGAACGATATCGGGAAGTTCCCAGATCGACTTGCACCAATCAACCGACACACCGACTTCGATGTGAACGGCTCAT
>CAZQFZ010000147.1:0-4328 GCA_964592635.1 uncultured Rhizobium sp. | reverse complement strand
ATTCAAATTTCTCTAACCAATTGATTCTCTTCTAATTACAACGGGACAGCACTGTTCTTTTTTATATTTTTTCATATTCGAATGTACAAACAATGGTTGTTATTTACAATTATTTTACTTGGGTAAAAGATTTAAATTTGTATCTCAAATCTTATGAAGAATCTCCAACAAACTAGTTTTCTATTTGCAGTAAGTAAAGCATTTCAACCTCCTACTTTTAAGGAAGTTTTTACAAAAGAAGTGACATTGATAATTACGTTTGTTTTCCGCTTAATTTTTTCATCACATCTTTTTTTTAACTTTCGTGACAGCCGTAAGGGTTTTGTCGGAGAGTGATTTAGTTAGATTAATTTCTGTAGTCCTCAATTACTGACTTTAATAATTTGTAGAGATGATTGAACGATTAGTTGCGATACTACTCCTGTTGACTGTATCGCCACTTTTGATCTTAGTTGCATTAGTAATTTTTTATGAAGATGGTTCACCTTTTGTGTTCAAACAATATAGGGTTGGAAAAAATGGTAGGATTTTTTTGTTTTATAAAATAAGGACTATGAAAAAAGAAATGCCAGAAGTTTCCACAAGCCAATTGATAAATATGGAAAAGTGGATATTGAGAAGCGGTTATTTTTTGCGTAAATACTCCATTGATGAAATATTGAATCTTGTAAATATCGTAAAGGGTGATATGTCTTTTATTGGACCCAGGCCCCTTATAGTTTCTGAAAAATACATGCATGAACAACGCAGAAAACTAGGGTTAAACAGCCTGAAGCCAGGGATTACTGGATGGGCACAAGTGAATGGCCGTGATGTAATTTCGGATGACAGAAAACTAGAACTTGAAAAGTTCTACATGGATAATAAATCAATCAAATTGGATGTTATCATACTCCTAAAAACCATTTTTTATGTATTGTGGGCAGTTCGACAGAAACTAGAAAAACCATCGAGTAAATAAATTGTAGTGAAATTCTTGATATAATATGGTGTAAGTTAAACACTATTAATGTATTGAGAGTGTATTAATAAATGCGAATATATTTATGAGTTCTGTAACTCAAGTGGCGAAGCTGTGCTTTGGCTTTTGACTGTTTATAATAGAGAGTATTATATAAATTATGAATCGTTTCTGAATATTTAGCATACAGGAAATAAATAAAACTTGTGAATTATAAAAAATCACTTAAATGAGAGAATTGAATAATTTATTTTTAATAATAGCATTTACTTTTTTTGTGAGTGTAAATGCTCAGATAGGAAATCCAAAAACCAAAGCAAGTGATTACTCAGATAGCGAAATCGCCCAAATGATTCTGAAAGCAGAAAAAGCCGGTTTATCTGAAAGCCAAGTAATTGATTTAGCTCGTGCTCAAGGCATGTCGGAGTCCGAAATGGAAGCGTTTCGAAACCGAGTTTTGAACATTAAAGGGATTGCTGCATCCAACAATGTTCAGTCGCTTACTGATCGAAACATGAATTCGCTTCCCCCGAAACAAACAGAAACCAATGCAACTGTAACTACAGACAATTTGACTAATTCCAGCAAGGATGGTTCTAATATTTCTCCAAATATGGTCCCTCATACACCCAGCATGATTTCTGAAAATAGTGAGTTTAGGTCAGCGGATATAGTTGCAACTTCTTGGGATATTTCCAAGATTTTTGATGAAAAACGATTTCCTGCCTATGCCAATGGAAGAACGGTAAAAGCGCCCGATCAATATATTATAGGGGTAGGTGATGAAGTTAGTGTGACGGTTTTTGGAAATAGTTATTTTAACAAAGTAAGCCGTGTAGACGATCGTGGTCGAATAGATTTGGGAACTGCTTTGGGCAAAGTTTACGTTAAAGGTTTGGCGTTTGGGAAGTTGGAAAAAGTGCTCTCGGCTGCTATAGGACAAAAAATTAATTTAGGAGGCAACGAATTGGAGGTGGACCTTTCGTTTTCGCGTCAAATTTCTGTGAATGTAACCGGAGAAGTACAAAAGCCGGGAACATATCAACTTCCTGCTGCGAATACGGTATTCAATCTATTGGTATTATCGGGTGGGCCTACTGAAAATGGTAGCATTCGTGAGGTAGAAGTAATACGCTCCGGTAAAGTTGCTTATCAGTTTGATTTGTACCAATTCCTGGTAAATCCAAAGCATAATTCTTTTCTCGAAGATGGTGATTATATCGTTGTAAAACCGGTAAAAAAACGAATTAATTTGCGCGGGGGAGTCTTACGATCAGGGCAGGTTGAATTGTTAGAAAACGAAGGACTTTATGAAGCAATTTCCTATGCCGGTGGTTTGTCTTCCAGGGCAGATTTGAGTCGTATAACGGTATCAAGATTAAATGGACGTGATCGAACATTGATGCAGTGGGATTTGAGTAATAATACCCAAAATAGTCAAGTGGTGAAAAGCCATACCAACCCAAGTTCTAATGCTGCAGTAAGTTCACACGCTACAACGATTTTACATTCTGAACCATTAAAAGATGGAGATCAAATATTCGTGTTTGAACAAGCTGAAACGCTGCAAAATCAAGTGAAAGTTTCGGGAGAAGTTTATTTCCCTGGAAATTATGCCCTGAAGAATGGGATGAATGTTGAAGATTTATTGCAATTAGCGGGTGGTTTGACTCCAGAATCGAATAAAAACTTGGCTTTTGTAATTCGAACTCAACTTGATGGATCATCGGAGTATCTTAAATTGCCTTTGATGGGAGACGAATTAAAGTTGTTTGAGTTGCAGAACAAAGATCAACTCGTGGTATTTGCTGAATCCCGTTTTGTGGATGCTTTTCAAGTTGAAATACGTGGAGAGGTGAGAAATCCTGCAAAAATTGACTACAGAAAAGGTCTTACTTTAAATGTTTTGTTGGATTATTCCGGGGGATTGAAGTTCAGCGCCGATGCAACTGAAGTTGAGATTTTAAGAAGTGCGGTACATTCAAATAGTTTTAAGGCAGGCGATCGGAACAAAACTGAGTCCATTAAAGCCGTTTACAACCCGAATGCTGCTGGTCTTTTTGATGATATTGAATTAATGGCAGAAGATATTGTAATAGTTCGTAGGGTTAGTAATTTAGATGATAAAATTGGTGCTTCCATTGAAGGTGAAGTAATGCACCCTGGTTTGTTTATCATGGCGAAAAGTGAGAACCGAGTTCGAGATATCATAGAAAAAGGAGGAGGGTTAACAGAATTTGCATTTCCAGATGCAGCGCAGTTATATCGCAAAAATGGTCAGCAATTAGTGTTTGACTTGAAGAGTGTTATGCGCAATAAGAACAGCGAATTCAATTATCGTTTGGAAGAAGGGGATCGATTGGTTATTCCTTTGAAACAGGATTTGGTGATCCTTCCCAATACAGATACCTTGTTGAATAAAGTTAAAATTTTTGCACCTTACATTTCTGGTAAGAGAGCATCGTATTATTTGAAAAATTATTCATTGGGATTTGATGATCAACATCGAAAAAAGAGGTTGTATTTACAAGAACCGGGTGGAAAAATCAAACGTTCCAAAAATTATGGTTTGTTTGTTGTTACTCCGAAAGTAAAAGCAGGTTCTGAGATCTATTTTCAACCATCCCCCAAGAAAGCAGTGAAAAACGAAACTGAAAAGAAGCCAACGGATTGGAATCGGGTTATTGAGAATTTCACGGTGAAATTAACGGGAATTGCTACGTTATGGGTGATTTTAAGTAGAATTTAATCTCTGATCAAATTATTTAGATGAGCAAGGAGTTGCAACCACAGTTACGGTTTCGGGATGACGAAATTTCGTTGAGAGATTTGGTTATTAAAATTCAAAATACGTATCGGATTTTACTGAAAAGCTGGTGGAAATTGGCTATTGCAGGTGTTATCGGTGCCGGTTTGGGACTTGTTTACACCTGGGTTAAAAAGACAAAATATACTGCAGAGCTGGTGTTTGTAACGGCAGAAGCTGAAGAAGGAGGATTAAGCAAATTGAGCGCAATTGGTTCGCAGTTTGGTTTTGATTTTGGCGGGGGAAGTTCGGGCGCTTTTGGTGGAGATAACTTGTTGGAGCTCATGAAAAGTCGCTTGTTGGTGGAGCAAACCTTGTTCGATAGTTTGTCGCACGAGGGTAGGCGTTATAGATTATTGGAATATTATTTAAGAAGGGATTCATTAGAAAAATCGAAAACGCCTGCAGTGCCTTTGAGTGGAATTGTCAATAGGGAATCGTGTGGTTTCCGACAGGATTCATTGTTGAAGAAGGTCTATAAACGGATAACCCAGGGTGGTTTGGTGGTAGAAAATCAGGACAAGGAATTGGCGTTCAAAAAAGTGGCATTTACGGATGTGG
>CAZQFZ010000146.1:0-4338 GCA_964592635.1 uncultured Rhizobium sp. | reverse complement strand
GGTTTACTCCTATTTTGGTATTTATGAACGTGAAAATATGCTTATAAAATAAGCGGTCGGAGAGGTGTTTTTTCACACGATAAATACTAAAAGCATAAAAGGGCATTGACCATGGAAATTAATGATCAAGAATTAGCAAGGCAGCTAGAAAAATTTACAGAAGGATTGAATGAATTTACCAGAAAGGGTGGATTTTCTGGCTCTTCTAATCAGGCGTCTAACCAGACACCACAAGAATCTTTTGATAAGGGCACTCAAAAGATTGTGAATGCGCTTGCTAAACTTGGCGCTGAACTGGTAAAGAAAAATAAATCTGAAGAACAATCAAAAAAGTATATTGATGCGTTTAACAAGTCGGTCGATCAAGCGACTAGGACACAGCAAGATGCACACGCCGCAGCTTCAAAGATGAAATCAGAAGAGGCTGCGAGAGAGAAAGAGAAGAACGCGCTACACGAGCAATCTAAAAAAACACAGAGCCAACTATTAAAAGAACAAGCGAAAGCATACGAGGAGTACCAAAAAAATACCGGAACACTGAGTGACAGAATTGTTGATTTAAGCAAACATAGTCGTAGTGGTGCAGTGGCATTAAAGATGACCACCGTTGCTTTAGAGGGCATGGTCAAGTCTATCACTCAGTATTCGAGTTCAATATATAACGGTGCACGTGGCGCCGAAGTGGTGGCGAAGTCACTGACTACATTTGGTGAAGCTGTGGGAAATGCTGTTTCTATTCTGTCTATATTCATACCGGGTGGTTTACTAGCTAAAGGACTTGGGATACTAGCAGGACAGCTACTTCCGAAAGTTATTTCTGGATTCACGAAATACAATGAACTAGCAGCAGCGCAAGCTGATAAGCTACGCGACACGTTTATGAACCTTAGTAAGGGCGGCGTCACTCTACAGGGGGGTTTAAACGGCACATTCGATGCTATGCAAAAACTCGGTATGAGTGTTGCTGAAGCAAGTGAATTTACAAGTTTTTTGTCAAGTAGCACAAAAGATTTGAGATTCTTTGGTGCTACAGCTGGACAAGGCGCTGCGAAGTTTGTAGAAATAGCGGGTCAATTGACAAAAGGCAATCTTGGACGTGAGTTAGAATTACAGGGTATAAGTCTAGAAGAACAGCGAGAATCAGCACTCAAATACATGAGTATTCAAGCCAGAACTGGTCAACTACAACTTAATAATACAACTGCCCTGGTAAAATCAGCAGCACAATTCACAAAAGAATTAGATCTTGCTGCTGAATTGGCAGGTAATACTCGTAAAGAACAATTAGAAGCTCGTGAAAGAGCGATGAGTGATGAACGCTGGCGCTCTGCTTATCAAGAAGCACTAAGAACCGGTGACACTGATCAAGTACGTGCGTTGGAGTTAGCGCAGGCAATTGCTGGGCAACTGGAAGCAGTCGGTGATGATCGAGGAGCAGCTGGTATTCGCCAACTTGCTGCGGGTCGAGGAGCAATGACGACTGAGGATGCCCAGAGAGTAGCGACACAATACGGTGCTAACGACATATTGTTTAACAGAAATAACAGTGTGAATAATCTTGGTCAAGTGATGGCAATGATGTCAAGAAACGCCGGAATGGTAAACATCGGTATGGCAGGTGTCAATCCACTGATGGGCCAGACTCAATTACAAACAACAGGGGTTGGTAGCTATGAAATCGAGGCTCTAATAAAGGGACGAGAAAAGGCTATGGAGGACGCTGGGTTTAAAGGTACCATTGATGAATTCTTGGCAACTGAAGCTGGTAAAAAAGCGGATGAAGCACTCAAAAGTCAAGTCAACTTGCGTCGAGCACAGCAAAATGCTGCTATGGTACAAGATAAGTTTATCAACTCTTTTATTAATACTAGTAAAATAAACGAGGCTGCCGCTAAACTATTTGCTAAAGCAGTAGAGACATTTTCTGGTAAAAAAATCGAGGGGTTTTCTACTGGTGGAGCGCCTGGGGGCTCAGGTGGTACGCCGGCTCCAAGCCCTGCCAAAAATCCAATGGCTGGCGCGGGTCATGGTAGAGCAGGTGGTGGCTCTAGAGGAGGTTCGACTAGTGTGCCTCAATCATCTACCAACGCCATCACAGAGGTACTGGAAGCAGGTCGTGGATTTACAACAGTTGCCACTGCTGATGGTGGTAAACAAAGACGTGAGGGCGCTAGGAATTGGAGAAACAATAATCCTGGGAATATTGAATTTGGAAAATTCGCTGAAAGCATGGGAGCGATTGGGTCAGACGGTCGATTTGCTGTATTCCCAACACTAGAGATGGGAAAAAAAGCCAAAGAACAATTGTTATTTGGTGACAAAAGTAATTATGTAAATCTGAGTATTGCTGATGCGATAAGTAGATATGCTCCACCCAATGAAAATGACACCAAGCGATATATTGACGAGATAGTGGCGTCACTAGGAGTTCAGCCAGGGACCATTTTGAAATCACTTCAGCCATCACAAAGAAACGCGATGTTGGAAACTATATCCAGGGTTGAAGGATTCAAAGAAGGTGTAATTCATCCAGCAAGAACTGGTGGCATCTTCCGTGGACCAAGCACTGGTTATAATGTTGAACTTCACGGCGACGAAGCAGTGGTCCCAATGAACGACGGTGTGAGTAAACAAGCGCTGAACACAAGCGTATTCTCACAAGACACAACGATGATTGATAGAATGGTCGATTTGTTTAGAATTACACATGAACAAAACTATCAGATAATCGATTTATTGAGCCGCCAAACAGACAACAGTGAAAAACTTGTGCAAGCAACCCTGTAATAGTAAACCATGAATAAATCATAAATAAATCATAAGGAAACGATTATGAAAATCTCTGAAATTATTGTTGAATCAAAGCGCAGACAACTCGACGAGGGTATGATGGATACCCTCAAGGGTAAATTGAGTAGTCTTTATCAGATGGCGAGGAAAAAATATCCTAACTTCGATGAAGTATTCGCTGTTGCCAAATCACATAAATCCGAGATAAACGATATTATCGAACAACTGAAGGCCAAGAAGGAATCTGGTAAACTGAGTAAAGAGGACGTAGTTGCCGCCATTATGCCTCTATCTAAAAAAGTGGCTGCTGATGTTGGTGGTAAAGGTGTGGTGAATGAACATCGAGATAGGAACTCCGCGATTGCTAGTGGCATGATCGGTGGCGGTTATGGTGGCGTTATCGTGGGGCTCATATCCGGATTTCTCTTATCTATGATAGATGTCGTTGAATCTCCCTGGCCTATAGTTTTCAGTGTGGTGTTATTAGGCGCCATCATTGGTTCCAACATTTCGAAGTCTCAGTGGGATACCGAAGAGAATCGTCGTGGCGGATTATCCCCCAAAGAAAGAAATCGTGAAGATCTGCAAAGAGAATACGACAGCCTAGAGCGAATGTATAAGAATAGGAGATATGATATGTCCTATGCCGAAACTCGCAGAATGGAAGAACTCTACAATCAAGGCTTTAGATAAAGAGAATTATTATGAAAATTAATGAAATCATCACAGAATCACGCAGTCAACTTGACGAAGGTATGATGGATACCCTCAAGGGTAAATTGAGTGGTATATACCAGAAGTTGAATAAGATGCCAGGATTTAGCAAAGTCGTTCAACAGGTAAAAACTCATAGTGGTGAATTAAATAAAATTGCTCAGGCACTGCAGGCAAAAAGTCGGAGTGAACAACTTACAAAACAGGACGTTTTAGCCGCAGTTATGCCCCTAGCAAATACAGTATCTTCTGAAATGGGCGGTGGTGGTGTTGATAAATCAGCACTAAGCCGCGGTGATCCTATGCTAGACAGTCTGGCGAATATGTTGATCTCGTCATTGGGTGGCCCTAAACAGGCCGTTCAAGAGTCTAAGGTGGTGTTGAAGGAAGGCATAGGCGATTTGATTGTTTTATTGGGTTTTTTTATTGCGGCGTATTTAGCATGGATGACTATGGTCAGCGGCGCCGGTACTGAAGCCGAACAAGAACGCAGGAAAAAATTATCACCCGAACAAAGAAAACGTGAAGATTTTCAAAGACAACAAGAAAATTTACAATACGAATACGACAGCCTAGAAAGAAAGTATAAAGAAGATCGTCGAAATATGTCCTATGCCGAAACTCGCAGAATGGAAGAACTTTATAATGAACTGCGTAAGCCTCCTAGAAATGAAGTGCCACGCCAACTTCAATCACCCAATGACGACCAACGATTTATAGAATTAAAAAATAAATTAAAAACTGGTACTAGTACAAAACGAGAAAGAGAAGAATACGAAGATTTGTATATCAAGGGATATAGATAAACAACTAAAGTAACAAACCAAAGGGACC
>CAZQFZ010000145.1:0-4353 GCA_964592635.1 uncultured Rhizobium sp. | reverse complement strand
ATAGCCCAACCAATTTGAGTTAAGAATGCATCTTCTTGCCAATTCTGTGTTGATTTATCCCAATATAAATCCATACCAATCTCGCCTACTCCTACATAATTCCGTTTATTGAACCAACTATAAATCATTTCTAAGTCCGATTTATACGTGTCTTTTACATAGGTTGGATGTAACCCCATCATGGATTTACATAAGCTGGGATACGCATCCTCCAAAGTATGCATAGGTTCAATAGAATCTAAGTCTATATTGGGCAACAATATTCGTGTAACACCCAATGTTGAACACCGCTCGATTTGAGCATGCAAATCTTCTGAGTTTTCTTCCGAATAGAAGTGACAATGAGTATCAGTTAAATTTAAGTGCATGTTTGTTTATTTTCAGTTTATAGTAATTTCATCTAATTCGCCGATTTTTCTTATTCAATGAACGGGAACTATTACAATCATATTAATTCCTACAATTCATTAGAAGGGTCACCAACTTAATTGTAATTTTCGTAACTCAGTTCAAGTACTGTACTACCAATTCAATTTTTCCTTATTCAAAAACGCGGCAATTCCTTTCTGACAATCGACCGATTTTCTAGCAACCGCATTTTGTTTTGCAGCAAATTCTAAAGCGTCTTCTCGATTGTAAGGTAAATTCCGCATCATAAATTTAGTTAATTGTATGGAATCTGAACTGACTCCCGTCAACAATGATTGAGCAAATTCGTTAACTCGTAATTCAATAGATTGAGATTCAACTATTTCATATATCATTCCATCTGAAAGAGCTTTATCAGCACTAAAAACCTGAGCAGTTAATAACCATTCGGTCATTTGATTGAAGGCCAATTTATCTCTCAAATACACCATAACTAAAGCAGCTACAAAACCAATTCTTGCTTCTGTATATCCAAATGTGGCTTCCGGCGTTGCGAAACAAAAATCTACTAAAGTAGCTAAACCACATCCTCCAGCGAGAGCGGGTCCTTCAACTTGAGAAATGGTAATTTTAGGTGAATTATAAACCAATTCGAATAAGTCTCTAAGTTTGCGTGAATCCGCCAGATTTTCTTCATCGGTAAACTCCGACATACTTTTCAAATAACTCAAATCTGCACCGGCACAAAATGGTTTATCCGCCGATTTCAACACGATAATTTTCACCTCTTCCGTTTGGTTTAACTCCGTATATGCACTCGTTAATTCCGATACCAACTCGGGACTCAATGCATTTCTCTTTTCTGGACGATTCAAAATCACCTTAGCGATTCTACCTTCTGTTTGAATTGAAATAAGCGACATAATCACAAAGATACGAGTATTAAAAAAGGTATGACTGCCCAAAATGTCCATTTTCGTTCATTCGGAAAATGAATCCGATGAATCCAAAATATTACAAATATCGACAAAAGGAGTGCGTGAATCCCCGAAAAACTAGGTGCGTAACTATATCCAAAAGGCAATTCATCAATAAAAGTCAGGATTCTCTTAATTGGAACCAACAGCAAATCAAAAAGATCTGCGGTATTTTTTCGTATGGATGGAATCAATTGAAATAATCCGAAAAATGCAAATACCAACAATCCCAAAAAGCCATAAATCAACACCGTAAATAAGGGTATCAAAAGCAAATTCCCAACCATAAACCAGTTGGAAAATTGTTTGAAGTAATATAGAACAATAGGAAGTGTAGTTATTGAGCAAACAAATGAAATGACTATTCCTGAAATAATATTTTCTTTCCATTTAGGCCAATCCTTAAGCAACATACATTCATTATAAAATGGAACCACCAAAGCAATTCCAGCCATAGCCGCATACGACAATTGGAAACCTACATCAAAAATCATCAACGGATCCATCATTAATTGTAGGCATCCTACCAGAAAAAACGAATCTGCTATCCAAATTTTCCTTTGGAAAAATTGTTGTCCTATTTGAGAATAGGTAATTGCCCAAACTGCTCTTTCAACTGGTGGTGACATTCCAGTGATAGAACCATAAATCCATATGGTTAGCATAATAAACAACCAAGTAATTCGATGAATCCAACGCAATCGAATCCATTTCAGAGGCCAAAATAATACCGAAAAAATGAGTGCTACATGCATACCACTCACCGACAATACATGAATGATTCCAGCTTTCTGAAAATACCGCATTTCCGATGAATCTATTGCGCCTTTTTGACCCAACATCAATTTCAAAAACAGATTCCATGCATTTTCAGACAAACACATCTTTACTTCGGTTGCTACCTTTAACTCGGCCCAATATTGGATTTTTTGAAGTGCATTATAGCCACCTACATCACTAACTGTTAACCAATTGGAATTAGAATTTAAATAAATTTTGTGTCGGGGAAACTTTAAGTAATTCGATTGGCTTAGTTTCCAACCGTCTATAAGCACAATTGCATCCAACCAATCGCCAGCATCATTTTTAGTAGGACGTGCAATTAGTTCTGATGGACAATCTATTTCCAAGTTAGCGCCAGATCGAGTACCCGATCCAATCCCTAAGATAGACCCCAATCCAGTCTCTGGTAAAAATTCAACTTTACTTTGATCTACAACGGCCAAAATTTCAACTTGTAATTTCGTCCTTTCAGTATTCTTTTTTCCGCACCGTTTTGCTGAAGAAGCACTTAACTCGTCAAAATGGCTTTTTGTTTCAAAGGAATTCAATACTTCTACATGCTTTATTCGAATCAACAGGGAGGGAGCAATTTGAAGATCTTTTTGAATTTTTGCATAACTACCTTGATGTTGCTGCATTAAAATATAACCCAAGAATCCTGGCAAAAATAAAACGGAAAGAAAGCCCCAATGTATTAACCACTTACCCTTGAAAAAATTTCCATAAAGAAGCAAGATTGGTACCAACCACGCCCAACTTAATTGAGCATAAGACAGTAAAATCCCAACAATTAACAACAGAAAGGGACCAACAAAAGGGTGCTTTTTATTCATAATTTCCTGATTATTTAAAGTCTTACAACTTCAAACCAATGCAAGAAATTAGATTCAAATCAATACCCCAATGTTTCGTTCAGTACCTAACACTTACTATAACATTTTTCGCAAATTGCGTTTCAAATCCGAAGCCGTTTCATCTTTTCGACGCCATTGATTTCTCTCATACCAGTCATCAATTACATCTTCCCTTGCATCACTGTTTGGAGCAGCCAAAACTTCGCACAAGAATAAGGTAAACTGTTGTATATCTCCTGCAAATAGCAAATTGGCAAATTCGAATCTTCGAGAAAGTGAAAACATCCCCAAAATCTCTTGAGCCTTGGATTTATAAGCATCTAGATCAGCTGACTGATTAAATAATTGTGGTTGAATCGGTCTTACTTCTTGCGAATTTCGCAAAACATTTTCACTATTACTTCCCACTTCGCCCAATGCAGTTTTCAAACCATCTGCGTTCACCATCACTTCATCTTGAGATCCAATGATTACTTCCTCACTATTTTCTTCTACCACAGTTTTATCAAAAACATCAGCAAATAACAAAGGGTTCGCTGTTTCGACTACCTCAGTTTCAACTACCTCAGTTTCAACCTCCGATTCGTTACCCGAATTTTTATACTCGGAAGTTTGCATTAAACCGGATTGAATATTGTCATCATCTTTGGAACTAGTAGATATCAATTCTCCTGTTTGATTTTCTTCGGCCGACGCAATTTCTACTTTCTCATTTTGAATAAAAAAGGATTGATCTTCCTCCTTTTCGGTCAGAATATCAATTTCAAATTCTTCTGCATCGGTACCTTGCAACGGATAAAACTCTACTTCTATCTCCTCTTCTTCAGATATTGGGTCATTCTCCTCCCACACCGAGTAATTGTCTTCTAACACAGACATCCGTTCCATTTCGGATTCATTTACCTGTGAAACTTGATTTTCTAAAGATTTTGCAGATTCGAATTCGCTGTTATTCAATTTACCCATACTTTGAATTCTTCCTTTTTCGGGGGATGACAATTCATTTGTGGAAAACTCTTCTTCTTCAAAATCGACCAATTCCTCCAAATCATCGCGATTTAACGCTATGATTTCCATATCTGTTTCCAAATACAATTGCGCCGAGTACAATTTAATTCTACCTAAAACTTCTAAACTTTCGCGATTTTCTTGGGCATTTTCAAGCTCTTGAATTAAGTTTGCTAGGATTTTAACTATTTCTGGGATTCGTTGATTCATATTCTTCGGACTTTCAAGAAATTTTTGGGAAATTTACAACTTAGAAATTACGAATTCATGAGAGATTTTACACTAATCTACGGGTGTATGTTTGCGGGGAAAACCACCCGTTTGATTGGGCTTTACAACGAAAGCGAAATAGATATCAACGA
>CAZQFZ010000144.1:0-4424 GCA_964592635.1 uncultured Rhizobium sp. | reverse complement strand
AACGTTGAATTTTCCTAAAAAGCTTAAACCAAGACATGCTGGCGGTGCCGCTTGTTGGTTTTATGACCAAGACAACGACGGAGATATGGATATGTATATCTCAAATATTAATTCTCCTAGAATTACATATTTAGAAAATGGTAGAGCTCAAAATGGTAATTCTTACGATACATTTGTGATGGTTGATTCATTGATCTTTGACGGAAAATCATTTCAAGATTACTCTTTTCCTGGAGGATATTTAATTGATGTGGACGGCGATGAACTAGATGACTTAGTAGTGGCACCCAATAATTTCATTGAATCTAAAGAAACCAAGCAAATACATTATTTTAAGAATAACGGAAATAAATCAGATACGAAATTCAATTTTGTGTCCAACGATTTCATATCCGATTTAATGATTGATTTGGGTGGTAGAACTTCCCCTTTGTTGTGGGATATCGACTACGACGGTGATTTAGATTTATTGGTAGGCAATAACGGTGATTTTTCTAAAACTTATGGTCTTTCAGATCAAATTGCTTTATTCGAAAACAAAGGAACATCCAAGCAACCCGTTTTCGAGTTAGTAAACGAGAATTACCTGAACCTGAAACAATACGGATTGAGCGACATTCGTATCAACAATGGTGATATCGACAATGATGGTGATTTGGATCTTCTTATTGGAACAAAAAAGGGGCAACTCGTTTTTTTTGAAAACAAAGCGGGTAAAAACAAATCGATTCAATTGCAGTTAAATTCTTTAGACTTTCTCACTTTTCAAAAACAGTCAAAAGAAAATAGCTTTGCTCCTGCAATAATTGATTATAACAACGACAATATCAATGATTTATTACTTGGTAATTACAATGGAAATCTGATATTATTTGAAGGTAAATCCAAAACAAGCGTAGAATTTGAATTGATTAGTCGAAATCCATGGTGTATTAAAAGCAATGAATGGCTTTTAAATGTGGAAGAACCGCATTTTGCGAGTTATGGTTACTCAGTACCTCAGGTAAACGATTTTGATTTAGACGGACATCTTGACATTGCAGTTGGCACTTATTATGGCGATATTCGGATTTATAACATCCATAATCATTCCATTACAGATAGTTTAATTGCAACAGAAAAGGCATTTTATAACCAATATCAAGGAGATACGGCTGCGGTAAGATTAGGAAGTTTTATAACATTAACTACTGGCGATTTAAACGGTGATTCCATTCCTGAATGGATCATGGGGAATACGCGGGGAGGGGTTTTATTTGGTAAATGCGATAAAACCAACAATAACAATTTGGGATTAAAAAATCTTAAGAATTCAAGTATCAAATTTGGAATAATGCCCAATCCAGCACACCTTAACCAAGGATTTACTGTTTCACAACCGAAAAAAGCGGCCGATTGGAATGTTTATATCTACGATGTTACAGGTAAACTATTGATGAATAGAACCCTGATGAAAAATGAAATAGGGGTATTTGTTGACTGCAAAGGCTGGCAAACGGGAATGTACTTTATCCAACTACAATCCACAGACGGATTGCAAACTGGAACGCAGAAATTAATAATTAATGATTAAAATTGGACTAATGGGATTCAATTAGTATTGAATTAGAAGAAATCCTAAGTTTATTTTGAACAAAGTAAAACTCATCTTCTCTGTTAGAAGCCACAATCAAACACTTTTCGCTTTGCTTTTGTTGAATAAGTTCATTATATAACCTTACACCATCTTGATCTAGGTTACTCAGTGGCTCGTCCAATATACAAAGCGTTGATTTAGAGTAAAATGAATATACTAACTTTAACCTCTGCTTCATACCAGAGGAAAAAGATTGAATTGTTTTATTGATGGATTTTTTTGAAAGTTCGCATATTTCAAGCAATTCTACAGGACTATGAATACCTTGAAGTCCGGAAATACCATTTTGAAAGTAAAACCATTCAGATAAAGACAATTCTTCAGGAAAATCCATAGCAGGTGAACTCAAAGAATACGAACCACTTAATTGACTTAATTCCAACTTGTTTTTCCCGTTTCGCCAAATTACTTCTCCTTCAGTTGGCGAAGTCTGTCCTATCATCATCAACGTCAAAGTTGATTTTCCAGAACCATTATTCCCAAGTAATGCATAAGAATTACCTGGAACAATCTCGAATGTATAACTAAAGTTCTTGAATAGCCAATGATTCAAATAATTCTTTGAACATTTATGAAATTCAATAGAATCCATACTATTTGGTCAAATAACCCTTCATGACACCGCGATCTGAATCTTGAATAAATGCCAAAATTTCATCTCGTTCTGCTGTAGGAACAAAGGAAGCCTGAATTAATTTTAGCGCTTTACTTGTATTCGAACTTTTCACAAACAATGTTCTATAAATATCTTGTATTTCCGATATTTTTTCATTTGAAAAACCTCTTCTTCTTAATCCGATACTATTCACACCCTCATAACTCAATGGCTCACGGGCGGCTTTGGTATATGGAGGAACATCCTTACGGACCAAGGAACCACCACTTATCATGGTGTGACGACCAATTTTAACAAATTGATGCACCAAAGCAGCTCCACCTAAAATAGCCCAGTCTCCAATGTGAACGTGCCCAGCAACCTGCACAGAATTTGCTAAAATCGCATAATCTCCTACAACGCAATCATGGGCCAAATGCACGTACGCCATCAACAATACATTGTTTCCGACTTTAGTGTAACCCAATGCTTTGGTACCTTTATTAATGGTAACGTATTCTCTTATGATGGTATTGTCACCAATAATAGTCAAGGTTTCTTCACCATCAAATTTAAGATCCTGAGGGATGGCCCCAATAGAAGCGCCTGGATAAATCTTGCAGTTTTTACCAATTCTGGTTCCTCTAAAAATCACGGCGCCCGACATTACATGTGTACCTTCTGCAATTTCTACATCTGCATGAATGGTAACAAATGGGTCGATTACTACGTTATCTGCAATTTTTGCAGATGGATGAACGTATGCAAGTGGTTGAATCATGGTATTTTAATTAATTTTTGCAATTTGAGCCATTAATTCTGACTCACAAACGAGTTTATCTCCAACCCAAGCACGACCTTTCATTATACAAATTCCTCTGCGCACAGGCTCTGTAAGCTCCAATTTCATAACCAAAGTATCTCCTGGAACAACTTTGTCTTTAAAACGAGTATTATCAATTTTCAGAAAATAAGTTCCGTAATTTTCTGGATCAGGAACAGTACTTAACACTAAAATTCCACCTGTTTGAGCCATAGCTTCAATTTGCAAAACGCCTGGCATAATTGGATCACCTGGAAAATGTCCGTTAAAAAACCACTGATCGTAAGTAATATTTTTTACTCCTACAACGTAATTCTCACCGATTTCAATTATTTTATCTACCAATAAAAAAGGATGTGCATGAGGTAAAAGTTTCATCACTTCTTTTGTAGAATACACTGGCTTTTGATTGGGATCGTAATGGGGGCGACCTTCTTGTTTTCTTCTGTTCTCTGCTTTTATCACTTGCTTAATCTTTTTGGCAAATGCCACATTAGATGCATGTCCTGGCCTTGCAGCCATTATTTGACCGCGAATTGGCATCCCCACTAAAGCTAAATCTCCAATCATATCCAATAATTTATGCCTTGCAGGTTCATTATGAAAACGCAAATCCAAATTGTTCAAGATACCCTCTTTTTTAACTTCAACTTTATCTTTATTAAATACCTTGGCTAATCGGTCTAATTCATCTTGAGAAACTGCTTTATCTACAACCACGATTGCGTTATTCAAATCACCACCTTTGATTAGGTTATTTTGGAGTAAGTATTCCAATTCATGCAAAAAACAGAAGGTTCTGCAAGGAGCGATTTGCTCTTCAAAATCACTAATATTGGTTAATGCAGCGTGTTGAGTGCCTAAAACGGGTGAGTTGTAATCTACCATTACTGTAATCCTGTAATCATTTACAGGCATCGCAATAATTTCTACATGATTATCGGGATCTTGAAAATGAATATTGTAAGGGATCTCAAAAACTTCACGATCTTCTTCTAATTCTTTTAACCCCGTTGCTTTTATTGTACGAACAAATTCAATTGAACTACCGTCTAAAATGGGCATTTCTGGTCCATTTACTTGAATTAGAACATTATCCACTTCCGTTGCTACAAGGGCAGCCAACATGTGCTCAACTGTTGAAATTCTTGCACCGTTTTTTTCTAAAGTAGTACCTCTACTGGTATCTGTAACCAAATCGCAATCTGCTTCAATGATTGGCTGACCATCTAGATCAACACGTTGAAATTTGTAACCATGATTATCAGATGCAGGCACTAAAGTTACCGTTACACTTTCACCTGTATGTAATCCAACACCTGTAAAACTTATGGATTCGTTTAATGTTGTTTGTTTTTGATTAATCTTTC
>CAZQFZ010000143.1:0-4458 GCA_964592635.1 uncultured Rhizobium sp. | reverse complement strand
TAGATACACCTGGTCACGAAGCATTTACAGCAATGCGTGCAAGAGGTGCTAAAGTAACTGACTTAGCTATCATCGTAATCGCTGCCGATGATTCAGTGATGCCTCAAACACGTGAAGCTATTGCACATGCTCAAGCCGCAGGGGTTCCTATGGTTTTTGCATTCAATAAAATTGATAAAGACGGAGCCAATCCAGAAAAAATACGCGAACAACTTGCTGGTATGAACATCCTAGTTGAAGATTGGGGTGGAAAATATCAGTGTCAAGAAATCAGTGCTAAAAAAGGTCTTAACGTTGACAAACTTCTTGAAAAAGTACTTCTAGAAGCAGAATTAATGGAGCTAAAAGCCAATCCAAATAGAAACGCTAAAGGTACCATTATTGAAGCTACTCAAGAAAAAGGTAGAGGTATTGTGAGTACACTTTTAGTCCAAAATGGCACACTTAAAGTGGGAGACCACGTAGTTGCCGGTGCCCAATATGCAAAAGTACGTGCGATGTTCAACGAACGCGGCACTCGAATCGATGTAGCTCCTCCAGCAACACCGATTAAAATATTAGGTTTCTCTGATGCTCCAACATCCGGCGATATTTTTGCTGTTATGTCGAACGAAGATGAAGCCAAATCATTGGCAAATAAACGTCAACAGTTAATTCGCGAGCAAGGTATTCGTACAAAACGACACATTACCCTGGATGAGATTGGACGTCGTTTGGCTGTAGGTAACTTCAAAGAATTAAAAATCATCGTGAAAGCCGACGTGGATGGTTCAATGGAAGCGCTTTCAGATGCTTTAATGAAACTTACTTCCGAAGAAATTGCAGTAAATGTAATTCACAGCGGTGTGGGTCAAATTACTGAAAGTGATGTACTTCTAGCTTCAGCTTCCGACGCTATTATTGTTGGTTTCCAAGTTCGCCCATCTGCTAAAGCAAAACAGTTAGCAGAAAATGAAGAAATTGATATCCGTACTTACAGTATCATCTACCAGGCTATTGAAGAAGTCAAAAAAGCAATGGAGGGTATGTTAAGTCCTGATATTGTTGAGAAAATTGTAGGACAAGTGGAAATCCGTGATATTTTCAAAATTTCTAAGGTGGGTACCGTTGCAGGTTGTATGGTTACCGAAGGGAAAATTGAACGTAAGAACAAAGTACGAGTAATTAGAGACGGGGTGGTGAAACACGACGGTGAACTTAGTAGCTTAAAACGTTACAAAGACGACGTAAAAGAAGTTCTAAAAGGATTTGAATGTGGTTTACAATTGGATCGATTTAACGATATCGAAGTAGGTGACTATCTAGAAGTGTATATCCAAGAGGAAGTAAAGAGAAAATTATAACTTGTTTAAACAATTTTTTATCATCAAAAAAAACACTTACAACGATTAGCCAACGAATTTTAATATAAAAACGTCTAATTTGGTACAATAGTTACAACACCATCGAAAAAAAAATAAATTCAGAAATATGAAAAAGGTATTAACATTCATCGCAGTAGCATTAGCGTTAACTACTTCTGCTTTTGCTCAAAAAGGCACAAAAGGTTCAAAAGTTCAGCCCACTCCAACTGCTCCGATTGCTTGGGAATTCAAGTCTCACGATTTCGGTACCGTTAATATGGGCCCTACAGCTGATGTTACATTTAAATTTAAAAACAATTCTAACGCCCCTGTTGTAATTACCAATGCAGCTCCTTCTTGTGGTTGTACTACACCTACTTGGACTAAAACCCCAATTATGCCCGGTGAAACAGGCGAAGTAAAAGCTAGCTATGGTACAGAAGGTCGCCCAGGTTATTTCCAAAAATCAGTTAAAGTTACTTTAGATAATGGTGATGTTACTGATTTAACCATTAGCGGAACTGTTGTAAGCGACAAGAAATAATTATTGAATTACCAGTTGAATCAACAATATTCAAATCAGTTAATTTTTATGAAATATTTTTTCATTTTCAGTCTGTTTTTAAGTCTTACTTTAACCTCTTTTGGTCAAGTGCAAACCGAAGAGAAAAAAGCAGAATTCTTAACGCCTGGTGGTAAAGCTGAGATTAAATTTGACAATTTATCCCATAGTTTTGGCAATGTAATTGAAGGGCAAATTGCTACACACGAATTCGTATTTACCAATACAGGCACTGAACCATTAACTTTGACCAATGTTAGAGCTAGTTGTGGATGTACCACGCCAAAATGGCCTCGTGAAACCATTGAGCCTGGAAAAACAGCTGTAATTCGTGCCGAATACAATTCGGCTGGCCGTCCAGGTACCTTTAGTAAAAACATTTTTGTTACCTCTAACGCAGGCGAACAAACGTTAACTATTTCCGGAAACGTTGTAAAAGAACCAGAAAAGCCATTATCACCCATTATCATTAAATAATTAATAAAAAAGGGTTGTCGATTGACAGCCCTTTTTTATAATAATCAAACATAGAATTATTTCAACGCTTCTACGTTTATCTTATACCCTATTCCATTTTCATTTAAATTAATGCCTTTTAAGCACCTCAGATATGAAAACCAAATACCTCAAACTAGCCGTAACTGGGCTCATTGGATTATCCATTGTACTATCAGCAGCAATTCTTGCATCCGGTTATAAGTATAAATTTGTTGCAAACGAAACAATTTACACAACTGGCCTAGCGGAAAAAGAGTTTACCTCAGATCTTGCGGTATGGACTGTATCGTACAACAATAAATCCCTAAATAAACAGCAAGGGTTTGCTCAACTAAAAAAGGACGCAAAAACAATCAAGGATTACCTCATCAGTAAGGGCTTTAAAGAGAATGAATTGGTATTTTCTGCTATCAATTCTGAAAAACATTATACTTACAATGAATACCGTTCCAACGGAGAATACCGTCAAGAACAAGTATTTGATGGGTATATACTATCGCAAAACGTCCGAATAGAATCAAAAAATCTATCCATAGTTGAACTTGCGTCTAGAGAAATTACCGATTTAATAAATGTAGGTATTGAAATTAATTCAGAATCTCCGAGTTATTATTATACCAAACTTGAGGATCTTAAGATTGAACTAATTTCCAAAGCAACAGAGAATGCCACACTTAGAGCTAAACAAATTGCGGAGAAAAGCGGATCCGATCTAGGCAATTTAAAATCAGCAACGATGGGGGTTTTTCAAATAACCGGAAGAAATTCTTCCGAACAATATGAATGGGGAGGCGTTTTCAATACAACAGATAAAGACAAAAAAGCGTCTATTACCGTGAAACTGAATTTTGGTATTGACTAAAATCCAATTAAGTAGTTCAATGATTATGAAACAAATTATAATTGTACTCACATTAATAACTACAAATCTGCTGATTCCGTCAACATCTTTTTCTCAAATTCCATTAATTTCAGAAGATGAACAAGGAAGTCTTCGCGTTATCGGCAACAATAAAATCAATCAAGATTGCAACTCCGGAGATATCATCGAAGCGGTCTTCCCCATTTCAAATATTTCATCCGATACCATTTTCATTTCTCAATGCGTTCCGGACTGTGTTTGCACTCAATATGCATTCCCCGAAAAAGGCATTCCACCAGGTGCTACAGATACCATCTTCTTATTCCTGATGTCAAAAAATGTTCCTCCAGGACCTTTTTATAAAAGAGCCATTGTTGATTTCAACGATGGTAGTATGGAGCTAATTATCGAAGGCAATATAAGTGTAGTCAGAAATATTGTTAAACCAGGACAAAGACCTATAATTTATAAACCAAAACAAATCAGAGTACTGAACAATGCGAAAAAAGAGGTTCAATCTAATGAACCTAATTGATAATCAACCATCCATGCATAACAATATTTATACCATCAGATTTAATCTATTATTCTCCTCTCTTATTTTTCTCTTTTGGGGATGTCAGACGTTTAAAAAATCAATGGATTCAAAGGGAAATCAAACGAATATAAACCCTGATGCTTCTACAACAACTACAAATGAGAATTCCAATAACAATAATCAAACCGTAACCGGTGCAAAGCACAATACATCGACTGCCAACCAAAATATTCCTGCAACAGCAACCATTGAATTTGCCGCTAGTAGTAGCACTGATATAGATTCTGTTTACTGGTTTGAAAGGATACATAGTTTTGGAGATGTTCCAAGCGGACCACCCGCTACCACCAAATTCTACTTCATCAATAAAGGTAACAAACCGATTTCTATTTCCGATGTTCAAGCAGGATGCAGTTGTACCGCCACAGAATTTACTAAAGGTCTAATTTCCCCTAACGACACCGGATTCGTTTCAGCTGCATACAAAACAGCCAATACTTTTGGATTCTTTAGAAAGCATGTTGATGTTTTTTTCGACCATAAGGAAAAGAAACACCATCTTATTTTAACCGGCAATGTGGACCCCATGAGAACCAAGTAAATTTTATAGCTGTACGCTTTTTGCTTTCTTAGTATATTACATCCTCTATTGCAA
>CAZQFZ010000142.1:0-4471 GCA_964592635.1 uncultured Rhizobium sp. | reverse complement strand
AGGGATTATTGTTTTGAAAAACCGATTTTTTTTCGTTAATTTTGTAAACTGTTTTTACACAGAGTGCCTCTAGATATATGGAATTACGAAAAAAAAGAGTGCTGTTTGTGAGTTCGGAAATGTCTCCATTCCTTGAAACTTCACCTCTCGCAACCATTACACGCATGCTACCCCAAGCATTGCAAGAACAAGACAACGAAATCCGAATTTTAGTTCCTCGCTTTGGAGTAATTAATGAACGTCGCAATCGACTGCATGAAGTAGTTCGTTTATCGGGAATTAACATTTCTATCGATGACAATGACAATCCACTTGTTATCAAAGTAGCTTCTGTTCCGAACACGAAAATGCAGGTGTACTTCTTGGATAACGAAGATTTCTTCCATCGCAAAGCCGTTTTCAATGATGAAAATGGTAAGTTCTTTGAGGATAACGACGAGAGAACCATCTTTTTCTGCAAAGGCGTAATGGAAACTGTAAAAAAATTGGGTTGGGCTCCCGATATCATTCACTGTCAAGGTTGGATGACGAGTTTGATTCCCATGTATTTAAAGACCATTTACAAAGACGAACCCGTTTTCAGAACCACAAAAGTGGTGTACAGCGTGTATCACGAAAATTGTGATGATAGTTTAGGAGATGACTTCGCTCGTAAAGCTTCTTTAAATTCCATAGAAGATACGTGCTTGGAGTGTTTTGACAATGCTTCTGTAAATAACGTCCATATTGGTGCAGTAAAACATGCCGATGGCATTATTACTGCTTGCGAAGATGCTCACCGTGCCGTTGAATCGCATTTAGATGGCAAGCTGGTGATGAAGCATTCTGAAGAAAACACGGAAGAAAATTATGTCTCTTTCTACGAAAAATTGATGCAGTAATCTCCGTGTCGTGAAAATTCGAATTCCTGTTTTAATTTCTACCGTTTGTGTAAGTATCTTCTTGTTTTCTTGCGAAAAGAAAGAAGGGAATATTTCCATTGAAGGACAAGGGAATGCCAATCAATTGAATTTGTTGGTTACCGACACCCTTAGTTTCAAAGCGTACACCATCGATGAAGATTCCATTTTAGGAACCAACTTGAGTTATTCTCTTTTGGGAAAATTGAACGATCGTTTGATGGGTGAAAGCACGGCTAGCATATTTGCACAACTGAGTTTAATTGAACCCAAATCTAACTTCCCCAATACAGAAGAACCAGATTCAGCCGTATTGTTTATTCCAGCGGTTAATGGACTCAACCACTACGGTAATAGAAATTACGAACACACTTTGCGAATCGAAACATTGTTGGATGCATTTGAAACTGGGAAAATCTATTATCAGAATACAAATTTGGCAACAGACCCATCGAAATCAACAACTTACAACGGCCAACTAATAAACGAGTATTCCGATAGCATTCGATTCAGAAAGGGTAAATTAAGAGCTTACAACGGGTTGAAAATCAAACTGTCGCAAGAAATGGCTAAACACCTCATGAGTTTGCCTTCAGAAGCGTATGAAAACAACGACAATTTACTGAAACACCTCAAAGGGATAGCAATTCAGCCAATTAGTAGCGGAATTCCACAGGATGATGGGTCGTTGTGTGTATTCGATTTAGCGAATGTCATCTCCACAGCTTATCGAGCCAAAATTCTTTTATACTACCAAGATACTCAAACATTTATTTTTGGATTTAGTGGAAGCTCTAGAATATTAAATTACGGCAAAACAGGACCTTACTCTGAGGAGGTAAAGACGCAATTGAACAATCCCGGGGTGCATTACGAACAAACCTTTGCACAAGCACTTTCAGGAGTAAAAACTAAAATTGAAATACCTTATTTACACAATTTAATTTCTCAAGGGAATGTTTCCATCAATCGAGCTACTATTGAATTTTTTATTAAGGACTTCAATGAACTTTATTTTGCTCCGCCGAGAATGAATTTATACCGACCTGTAAATCGATTTTCAAATCGGAATTTTTTGATATTGGATGCGTTAAACACATCTACTTATGGGGGTGCTTACGACCCCATTCGCAAATCCTACCGCTTTACAATAACAAGACATATTCAAAACGTTCTCAACGAAAAGTTCTTTGAGAACAACGATGTGAACCTCGGATTGTATTTAGCTGTACCGAGCGACCAACCCGTTATTGGTGCTCGCTGTGTAATTGATCAAAATAAAACCAAAATTCATATCACCTATAGCAAACCAAATTAAGTGTTCGTAGGTTATATGAACTTACGTAATAGTAATAGTAAAGATGAATTCCCGCAAACCCTATCAGCTCGTAAGTCGTGAATGGAAAAATTCTGACACCGTTTTCGATGTAAAGGGCACCAAAATCGGACAAGATTTAGTCATGATTGCTGGACCATGTGCAGTAGAAAACCAAGAACAAATAAGTACTATTACCGAATATTTGTCGAAACTGAATATCAAGTTTATACGAGGTGGTGCTTACAAACCACGCACCAGCCCCTATTCGTTCCAAGGTTTAAAAACAGAAGGTTTAAAGCTATTGCGAGATGCTGCCGACAAACACGGTTTAGGTGTTGTATCTGAAGTGATGAGTGAGGATAAAATTGCTGAATTAGAGGAATACACCGACATATTACAAGTGGGTACCCGAAATATGCAAAATTATCCGTTGTTACGTGCTTTAGGTAAATCCAAACATCCGGTACTACTTAAACGCGGTATGAGCAGCACCATCGAGGAATGGTTGCTTGCGGCTGAATATATTGTGAGTGGTGGTAATGAGCGTGTTATTTTATGCGAAAGAGGAATTCGTACCTTTGAAAATGCAACTCGTAACACCTTAGACATTGCTGCAATTCCGTTAGTAAAAACATTGAGTCATTTACCTATTATTTTGGATCCCAGTCAAGGCACAGGCATTCGCGATTTAGTAGCGCCGGTTTCTTACGCTGCAATAGCTGCTGGGGCCGATGGTTTGATTATTGAAGTCCACAATCAACCAGCAGAAGCGCTTTCAGACGGTGATCAGAGTCTTTATTTAGACCAATTCAAGGATATGCTGCCTACTTTAGAGAAAATTGCTGAAATCCGAAATAAGCAATTCGACTTTCAATCTGAATTGACTTATTCTATTTAATTTCTAAATTTTCTTGGGGGATATTTACCCGGTTAAAATACGAGTAAATGGGCCAACCTAAAGCCACAATTGCGATTCCAGTAATCGCTACTTCAAACTGACTTACCAATATTCCTATAGCCACAAAACCGGCTAGAATTAAATATAAAACGGTGGAGATCGGATACAGCCAAACTTTATATGGTCGTTCAGCTTGTGGTTCCTTTATTCTAAGTTTGATAACACCTGCCACAGTAATGATGTAAAACAAAAGAGAGGCGAACGTACAATAAGACAATAGTAGTCCATAACTTCCACTCAAGCACAGAATACTGGCCCAAAATGCTTGCATCCACAGTGCATTCGCTGGAATATTTCTAGAATTCAGTTCAGCCGCTTTCTTGAAAAAAAGACCCTTGTAGGCCATTGCCTGATATAATCTACTACCTGCCAAAATCAGACCATTATTACACCCAAACGTACTGATCATGATTAATATGGCCATTAATATTTGAGGTAAAAAAACACCACCCAGCATTTTCCCCATAGCAGCAACGCCCACCCTTCCTTCGGAAACAGTAGCAATCTCCTTCCAAGGCAACAATGAAAAGTAAGCAACATTGGCCAAACAGTATATCACTGTTACTAGGAGAGTACCAATGAATAATGCTCTGGGAATGGTTTTTTCTGGTTTGTCGATTTCGTGCGACATAAACGTAATACCTTGCCAAGCATCTGATGAAAACAAACTACCTACCATAGCTGCTGCAAATCCCAATAGTAGAACAGAACCTGAAACTATCTCCCAACTGCTTTTGGAATCAGAATTTGCATTGGAAGTCAAAGTAAGTTGTTGAGCTGTAAACCCTTGCGAAATATTTTCAGACCAATAATTTTGTGCACCATTCAAACTTCCCCCGAAACCAATATACAAACCACCAATAATTAACGCAGCAAGTGCAATCATCTTGGCAAGAGTAAATAATCGCTGAACAATTTTGGATTCTTGTATGCCTCTGCTGTTGATTTGAGTTAAAACAAGGATACTAATGATTGCTACTAAAGGTTTTCCTAAGGGATGTGGTTGTGATTGATAATAAACTCCCTTACCGCCAGTAAAAAGTGCTTGCATATAATCGAACAAAAGCCAAAAATGGGTAGAAAATGCCATAGCAACAGCGGCGATTACACCCGTTTGAATTACGGAGAACACTGACCATCCGTAAACAAATCCCATTCTTTTCCCATAGATCCGGGTTACAAAGTTGAATTGTCCACCTGCTTTGGGCATCATAGAAGACAATTCACCAAAATTTATGGCTGCTAAAAGGGTTATTATACCAGCAAGAATCCAGGCAATTAATATATACCAGACAT
>CAZQFZ010000141.1:0-4511 GCA_964592635.1 uncultured Rhizobium sp. | reverse complement strand
GCGTGAAAATGTGTTTCAAATACATACTTGATGGTGTTTCCATCTTTTTGTGCACGTTCAACATAAGGATTTACCTCGCGAAGAGGATCAATAATTGCGGCTTCTCCATTGGAAGCGATGTAATACGCCCCGTGGGCTAAACATCCTGTGTAAATTTGTTCTACTTGCATGGCAGATTTAAATTAAATTTGATAACGCAAAGTTAGAGTGCGATAATTGTAAAAAACGTGACGAATGTCACCTTTTCCTTCCTCTATGACAAAAGTCACAAAAGCGCTTATTCCATTTATATTCAGCATATTAAGTGTGTTTTATATTGTTTTTTTCGGGGGATATTCTTTCGATGATTCTCCTAAGGAAAAAACGGTATTGGAACGCATGGATCCTTCATTTTACCAGTCCATTGATTCCGAATCACTTAAAAAATGGGAATCCGAATCTTTTCAAGAATCGAATTCCTATTTCATTCATTTAATTAATTATTGGAATCGAACATCGCATCCCGTTAACTACTCCAGTTTACACAACTGCGAACCAACAGATTATTTTGAAGCCGCTAGTTTAAGTAAATCTTTGTTTGCATTGACTTCTTATCGCAATGCCATCCCCAGAATAAAAGATCAAAATTTAAAACACCTATACTTAAGCTTGCTTCAACACAGTTCTGGAATGGAAAACCATACTCAATGTGCATTTCATTATTCCGATTCAGGCTATTTAAAAGCGGGTGAGTTGTATAGAAATATCAATGGAAAATCATTTGAAAAAGACATAACACATGAATTTCCATTTAAATGGGACGCTACATTTAAAGGTGTTGATGGTTATGTTCGAAAAGACACTCTTTTCAGAAAAATAGAAAAAGCGGATACGGCCTATCCTAATGGAAGTTTGTATTTAAACTATAAAAACGCTCAGATATTTTCCAATTTAGTAACAGATTGGAGCACAAAACTGTATGTCGAAAATCAAACTGATTATAGAAAACACCAAAGTAATTATGGTTTAAAAAGTGGTGGGAGTCCTAAAAACTTTGCTAAGTCTTTACGAATTTGTGGTTTTAAGCACTTATCCTGGTTGGAGGGAATTGGTTTGGATGAAAGTTTAGGAAGACCTATCCTATTCCAATGGGGATGTAATTGGTGTTATAATCATATTTTACTGATAGATATTGAACGTGGACAGACATTAATAATTTTAACCAACAGCATCATTGGAGCGCATGAAATTGCCCAATTTTCTCAGAAATTATACGGTCAACGATTGGAATTATTCGATTATATTGGTTGGTGGTAATTGCAGTTGCATGGAGCTATTGATTCAATTCACCAATAATTTTTGAATTTGATTATTAATTCTCAAAAAATACACACCAGGAGTGGGGTTATTGACTGTTAATTCTACTTGATTGTTTTCGTTGAATTTCCAATGAAACGGGATTAATTGTCCGAAAGAATTGTACAATTGAATCCCTTCAGGTTTAGAATTGATGTCAGACAGATTACTGTAAATATACACCCTAATTTCATTGCTATAAGTTACAGGATTGGGAAAAACACGCCAATGTATTGGCCGATATGCAATCTGATTTGAATTGTTTTGCTTAGGTTGTTCTGGCATAATTACAGAAATTCCTTTTTCGTAGCATGATGAAAAGGCGTTGGCGCTATCATAAAATTTTCCAGGAAACAAGATATACTCTCGTAAAGTGTAAACACTTGACTGCATAGGTTGAATGGCTTGAGCATATAAAGTGCCAGCAGGCGCACCTTTGGATCCAAAAGCACACAGTGTTTTGAACGAATGTAGTTCGTTGATGGTTTCATTGCCAGACGCACCGATTAGTTTCAGTGCATTTTTCATCTGTATTGAACGAAAATCGGTTTCAACAGTGCCTAAAGTGCTAATAAATACATGATCTCCATTTGGCACGGCTTCAATTAATTTGATAATTTGGGTGATGCGACTGGTGTCGGTTGTATCAAAGTAATAATACACCTGTTCATCAGTAGGGTATCCAAAGGTTGTCCATTTTCTACCGTCTGAACAGTTGGGAGTAATTCCATTGATTGGCTTGGGTTTTAGAGAATTTCGATCAATTATTACAATCGCTAAACCATTTGTGCACTGATTAGAACGATGCAAAGTATAATTAGCAGGACTTCCCCATTTTACCCCATCGCTTTTGCCTAGATTACTTACCAAATAATACTGTTCATAAACACAATCGCCTGGATTAGTATTTGATGGTAGCACTTTTTCGTTGTGCAGGCTATCGTTATCATCCAAATACCAGAGCTGTACATTGGCACACATAATTGTATCTGCCGTGTTAACATAATTTACAACGGTAGCAAATAATTGACTTTCACCAGGAGGAACAAAGAAGTCAAAACTCATTCTCTGATAACTTTTGAATTTAAACATTATGTCGGAAGCCATATACTTTCCAGCAGTTTTGCTAATCGACAAACCTGTTAATTTATCTGTGGGCCAAAAAAGCAGACCTTCACCCATATGAAACCAGGTAGCGTTTAAAGAAACTCCATTTATGGTATCGTTGCTATTGTTCTTGATAAAAAACAAAGTAGAATCCTTTTTATTAAGATGAAACAATTCAAATTTCTGCTGTGCCTTCAACGATGAACTGATCAACAACAATGTGGCTGCTAAAAAAACACGATTAGAAATAATATACTTCATTTTGTATAATTTTGATTCTCCAGTTTACTAAGTTACAATAATAACCCTGAGAACTGAAATTACTAATTGATTAGCTGCGATCGAGTAAGTTTGGAAGTTTTACTAAGTTTAAATAATAACCCTGAGAACTGAAATAACTAATTAATCGGCTGCGTTCGAGTAAGTTTGGAAGAATAATAAAAATCACTTAGAGATAGAAAATAGAAATGCGATTGGTTATACAAAGGGTAAGAAAAGCTTCGGTCGAAGTAGATGGCGAAATCGTTGGTCGCTCAGCTAAAGGATTATTTGTATTGATAGGAATTGAGAACGATGATACGGTAGAGGATGCTGATTATTTGATTGGTAAATTACTCAATATGCGTATTTTTTCTGATACCGATGGAAAAATGAATTTATCTGTGTTAGAAACATACGGTGAACTTATATTGGTAAGTCAATTCACGTTGCACGCATTAACTGCCAAGGGAAATCGACCTTCTTTTATCAGAGCAGCACGACCGGAAAAAGCCGTTCACTTGTATGAATATTTCATTCAGAAAACAAAAGATGCAGGAGCAAAATCTGTTGAAACAGGAGTTTTTGGAGCTGATATGCAAATCAATTTAACCGCAGATGGTCCAGTAACCATAATCATTGATTCAAAAAACAAAGGGAATTAAAAATCTAATTCAACTGTAATATTATCAATTAATCGAATAGAGTCAATGTATCCGGAAAAAATAATTGCCAATTTTATTTTATTTTCTATATTATTTTTTAACAATTGGTTAAAATGATTTACTTCTATCATTTGTGGAAGTAATACTACATTCAAATATTCTGTTTTAATTTGGTTTTTTAATAATTTTAGTTGAGCATCTTGCAGCAGATGATTCAAATCAAATACTTGGTTTTCAAAATCAAAAGGGGAAACATTTGTTTGTTCTATTGGAGAATTAACGTGTGGGATGTTGTTCCATTCATTAATTAAACACAGCTTAATTTCATTCAACGATTTATATATTTGAGCAGCCTTGATTCTTGCACTTTCCGATAGTCTCAGATTTCTTGAACTCATAGCCAAGCCAGATTTTTCTCTTTTTGTTGGAACGTAATTCATTTGAATTTGAGGAAATTCCAGTTGAATTAGTCGATGTATTACCAAGCATTGCTGGAGATCTTTTTCACCGAAGTAAACACTATCTGGCACAGTTATTTCAAACAATCTTCTTACCACATCCACCACACCAGAAAAGTGACCAGGTCTAAATTCCCCCTCCCAAATTCCATCAATTCCTTGTAGAATGGTTTGATTTTGCATAGAACTCCCTGTTTGATTGGAACTTTCCTTCTGAATGAAAGTTGCTTTCTGATTGGAATTTTCGCCTATACTATTCGCAGTAGGTATGTCAAACTGTGTGGATAGATTTGGATTTAGAGGTGCTACTGGATAAATTTCATCGACACTGGGAACAAAAACAGCATCCACTCCATGATCACTCAACAAACGGAGATCATTCAAGATCGTTCTTGGATATTTTTTGAGATCTTCGGGATTATTAAATTGTTTTGGATTGACAAAAATACTCACCACCACTACTTTTTTTTGTGATTTCGCAGATCGCACTAAATCTAAATGTCCTTCGTGGAGAGCACCCATTGTGGGCACAAAACCGACGTTTTGCGGGTATTCCTTGCAATAATTAGATACGCCGTTGGCGGTGTAAAATACTCTCATTCCGTGTAAACACTTGCAAATAAAGGCACAAGGAGGGATTATTGTTTTGAAAAACCGATTTTTTTTCGTTAATTTTGTAAACTGTTTT
>CAZQFZ010000140.1:0-4538 GCA_964592635.1 uncultured Rhizobium sp. | reverse complement strand
CCCGGAAACCTGCTCAGGATAATGCCTGCGAAGGGAAATGTACCACTCCGTTCAACAGTGGAGCGTCTCGAATGCATTCAAAATTTGAGACATGAAAAACACAATATTATCAGCCAAACCGAAACAATTGCAATTCCTTTGGAGTAAAATTACCCAATTTAATTTTTACCATGTAATTGAAGCCTTTTGCAACACGCAGTTAGATCATTCTAGAACTTTTACGTTATTCTGGGGATGCGTTTGCGGTATTTACCTTTATGCACCATTGAATGCATCAAATATCGGCTCATCCCATTTCAATGAACCACATAAATCACAATCAATTTCGCAAGTTGTAAAAGTCAGCAACCAAGTCGATGGGTTAAATCCTAAAATTGACAATACAAAATATCAAGCAAATGCCTTACAGGAACTAGTTGATAATAAAACTAAACACATTGACACCACGCCTAAAACAATTATAACCCGCAAATACGATACAATTGTAATTGAACCTATCGAAGACGTAATAGTTCGTTCACTTTATCGTTCTGGTAAAAAAAGCGTAACCGCAAATTCGATTATCAGCAAAGAAGAATTATCAATTCAAAACACAGGAAGAGATTTACCTATACTACTTCAGAATCAAACCAACATTGTAACCACTTCCGATGCAGGTAATGGAGTTGGATACACCGGTATTAGAGTCCGTGGCAGCGATGCAACTCGAACCAACGTTAGCATCAATGGAGTTCCCATAAATGATGCAGAAAGTCAAGGCGTATTCTGGGTAAATATGCCCGATTTAACTAGTTCAGCCAACTCCATAAATATACAACGCGGTGTAGGTAGTTCTTCGCACGGTGCGGGTGCATTTGGAGCAAGTATTCAAGTTGTTACCGATAATATTCCATTAAAATATGCTCAAATAGACGCGAGTTATGGTGCATTCAACACGCGCAAACTTACTGCCAAATTGGGATCGGGTTTACTTAAATTTGGGAAAAACTGGATCTACACCGACGTTCGATTATCAAATATCCAATCAAATGGATACATTGATCGTGCATTTTCTAAACTTGGAGGATATCATCTTTCCACTGGAATTATCAATAAAAAATGGAAAGCCAAGTTGCTAATTTTCGGCGGACAAGAACAAACTTTCCAAAGCTGGTGGGGTATTCCCATCGAAAAATATCAATTAGGCAGCTACAACAATCACCCTAAAACAAGAGATACACAAGCACTACTTAACCATTATTACCGCAATGCTGGATCTACCTATCTAAATCAATCAGATTCGATTAATTTATTCAATTCAAATCCAACAAAGTATAATTATTATCTATATCCAAACGAAACAGATAATTACCAACAACATCATGCGCATTTATATTTTAATCGAAATTTAAACAATAAAATATCCGTAAATACTACTGCATACTACACCTATGGTTCAGGTTATTTCGAACAATTCAAGCACAATGCTAAAGCTGACTTCTATGGATTGAACCCTTTTCCAATCAATGACACCTCTACAAATATCATAAATTTGGTTCGTCAACGATGGTTGCAAAACCACCTTGTGGGTATCAATACAAACGTATTTTATGCTCCCAACAAACAAATGGACCTACATTGGGGACTCGGTGCAAATCAATATTTAGGACAACATTTTGGATACGTTACACAAGCTGGATTAGGAAATGATTACAGCATTCAACCCAACTCTATTTATTCATACCCACAAGAATATTATCGGTCCACAGGCAATAAAACCGATGTGAACACATTCATCAAATGGGATTATATGCCCAATAAACAGCTCACTCTATTCACGGATCTGCAATACCGATATGTCAATCACTCAGGTAAAGGAAATGACAATGATTTGAGATCTATTGATTTCCGGGGTGAGTTCCACTTTTTCAATCCAAAAGCAGGATTTACTTGGTTAAAAAATCTTAACGGTTTACCTAGTCAACTCCAAGGATCCATTTCTGTGGGCAACAGAGAACCTGCACGAAGTGATTTCGTTGATAATGTGCAAGGTAACATTCCAAAACCCGAACGATTAATTGACTATGAATTAGGTTATTACGTGGAATCTTCTAAGGGATATTCTATCAATCTAAATGCTTATTATATGGACTACTACAATCAATTGGTTCTAACGGGGTCCGTTAATGACGTGGGTACACCTCTTAGAAAGAATGTAGATAAAAGCTTCAGAAGAGGTATTGAATTAGGCACGAAAATCCCATTATTTAAAAATGCACATCAATCCATCATACTTCATGCAAATGCATCGTTCAGCACGAACAAAATTCAGCAAACAAAAGCCTCTTGGATTGACTATGCCACTTATGAAGTTGTAGATAGCAACTTTTCAAATGTTGATATTGCATATTCACCTAATCAAGTTGGGGCTACTGGAATTGAATATACATATATGTCTCCAATAAAAGATGGAAAATCTCAATTATTTAAAATTATGTATAACCATAAATGGGTGGGTGAACAATACCTCGATAACACACAAGATAAATCCCGAATGCTGAACGCTTACCACTTTGGTGAACTCACCAGCGCCTATACATTCCAATGGAAACAAAACCGCGCAATCACATTCAGAATACAAGTATTGAATGTGCTCAATAACTATTATGCAAACAATGGTTATACTTGGGGATATTTTTACGGAGATAGAAATTTAGTTCAGGAAGTATTTGTTTTTCCTAGTGCTCCCAGAAATATTATGGCCGGTATAAGTTTGAACTTTTAAACTTTAGAATTTTAGGATCCGACAAGGGCATAACCACTTTCCAATTAGGATAATTATTCTGTTTTAATTCAATAGCTGTTTGAGTAACCCCAAATGCTCGAACAGCTATGGATTCAGCAATTTTTTGGCGTATTGTTTGATTGTAGTGCTCCGTAGGATACCATTGATCTGTAAATCTACTGCCTGAAAAATCCGTATAGTAATTCTGATACTCGATTGGAACATCCACCTTTTCTGAGGCTTCCTGCAATGCGTAATTATCAATAAATTCAGCATTCCAACTCTGTAATTGTTTCACTAAAAACTGGTGATTCTTATCCATTAATCTCACCAATTCATTTCCAAATAGCATCTGAGCATGATGTCTATTTGGAGGTAAAATATGAAATACTAGACGAACATTTCGATTCCTACAATGATCAACAATGGATTTTAAATCATGGATTCGTTGATTATTTTCATCTAAAACAAAGGCAAATTCCTTGACATAAGCACCCATCATAGAACTGATTTGTTCCAATTCCAAACTGTCTTTTAATCTCACGTCCAAGCCATCTAAACCCATTTGATAATTTACACGATCCATCCAACTCAAAGCCGATGGAAAGGAAGAAACCGAACTTAAATCTTGGGTTCTCCACCATTGAAATTTAAGACGCTCCATTTCCAATCCACCGCGATTGTCGTAAAAATGAAGTCCCATAAAAATTCTGGATAATAAAGGATAGCGCTTTGAATAATATACAGCTTCTTGTTGGTTCGAAGCCTCATTTCCTGAAAACATGGCTGAAGGACCGCAGGTTCTCATATTCACACCCAAAACTATCACCTTTTTACTTACATCACCTTCTGGGAGTAATTCCAACATTTTCAGGAACAATCCTGGATGATATGCTGGGTGTGTCACCGCTTTTACTTTTTTATTGGGAACATATAACTGCAAAAAATCAGAAATGGAATGATTCAATGTATCCGTCCATGGATTAAAACTCGTGTTACTACTTTCACCCAAATAAATAATATCTCCATCTTGAAACGCTGTATCAATTTGTGTTTTCACGGAAGAATATTTCTTCAAATCAGAAGGATACAGAGTTCTTTCATAGATAAAATTCAATACAAAAAAGAGAACTACTCCGATTAATAATCGCAATAAAAACCATTTTAAAATGGCAATGGATTCCAGTTTATCCTTATTTTTTTGCATAAACTCTTAAAATTGAAAATAAACAAACGGATGATTTACGGCTCCACCCCAAAACAAAACCGCTACAATGAAAAAAACATAAACTAGCCAACGAATCCATGACGTTTTTTGCGAAAACCAATTATCAATGCGCTGCATCACCACAAAATGATCTAAAATAACGGCTACTAACAAGAACAGACTCACATGTAAAGGCACTTTCAAATTTTCATAATGATTCCATCCTGGCAATATACTCGATGCACCTTCATGCATTAATCCCATATCATTTGCACCATTAAAAATCGACACGCACTGTTCCCACACGGATTCCAATTGCACTCCTACTGAATTAACGTCCCCAAAAAACAACATGGAATATACTTGCTCACTCTGTTGAATATTTATGGAACGGAAAAACACGAGTGTCATCCAAAAAAAGAAAAGAGTTTTCATCCTGCGGAAGAACATCCAAAATTCGGACTCGGAACCTCGTCGCCCTACCACAAAGCGATCAAACAAATACAACAATCCTTGACTCAAACCAAAATAAATCATGGTAGAATTGGCTCCATGCCACAACCCGCT
>CAZQFZ010000139.1:0-4571 GCA_964592635.1 uncultured Rhizobium sp. | reverse complement strand
AAGATGGTATTTCCATATTAAGTTGTGGCGGTAAAGGTGGTGTCTCTTACTTTACTGGGCTGTGTTTAGCTATGGGTATTGAAACCTATTTTTCAATTTGGGATGCTGATGAAGTACTTGATAACGGAAAATTACTCGAGACTACAAAAAGAAATAATAAAGGTCTTGAGCTATCACCAAACCTTGAAGTTTTTTTGAATACCGAATTAGGACTTCAATTAACTAGTGAAAGTAGTATGAAAGTAAAACAAGCATTTGAAGTTGCAAGTGAAGTTTTGACCAATGATCAAACAGAGAAATTATTTTCTGGATTACTAAAATTTTTACAAGATTAATATGGCAAAAGGAATACATACCGAACAAACCTTTGAGGAAGCAATCGAATCCAACTTATTGGAATACGGTGGCTATGTTCAGGGCAATTCAAACGACTTCGATGCTCAACTGGGTTTATTCCCAAATTATATCACCAACTTTTTAAAGCAATCGCAAGCAACTGCATGGGGGAAAATAGCCAACATCCATAAAGATGAGGTGGAGAAAAAGGTAATTCAACGTTTGTTAAAAGAGATTGATTTGCGTGGTGTATTGGATGTAATAAGAAAGGGGTTTACCGATTATGGTGTGAAGTTTCAAATGGCATATTTTAAACCAGAAAGCACCTTAAATCCAGAAGCGGATGAACAATATAAAACCAATCATTTGTCGGTAACAAGACAGTTGTTTTACGAACGTGCGGGCAAAAACTCGTTGGATATGGTGTTGGCATTAAACGGTCTTCCTATTGCCACCATCGAACTTAAAAATCAGTTTTCAGGTCAATCGGTGGAGAATGCCAAGAAACAATACGTCTATGACCGTGAACCCAACGAACCCATTTTCCAATTTAAGAAACGGGCTCTAGTTCACTTTGCCGTTGATACGGATGAAGCATTTATGACCACCAAATTAGATGGTAAAAACACCAGATACCTACCATTCAATTTAGGATATAACAATGGCGCAGGAAATCCACCCAATCCCAACGGTTATCGAACTTCATATCTATGGGAAAATGTTTGGCAAAAAGATAGTTTCATGGATATCATCGGGAAATTTCTTCACCTAAGCGTTGAAGAATTTGAACTTAATGGTATAAAAAAGAAAAAGGAAACGATTATTTTTCCTCGATTTCATCAGATGCAAGTGGTTAGAACTGTAACAGCTGACGCGCGTATCAAAGGTGCAGGCAACAACTATCTAATACAACACAGTGCTGGCTCTGGAAAAAGTAATTCTATTGCTTGGCTATCCTATCGCCTATCTAGTTTGCACGATGATCAAAACAATCGAATTTTTGATTCTGTGATTGTAATTACCGATCGGAAAGTATTGGATTCACAATTACAAAAGACCATTTATCAATTTGAGCACAAAGATGGTGTAGTGCAGAAAATCGACAAAGATTCAACACAACTTGCTAATGCTATCACTGCGGGTTCACATATAATTATTACTACTCTTCAAAAATTCCCTTTTATTCTAGATAAGATTGAAGACATCCCCGCTCGAAAATATGCCGTTATCATTGACGAAGCACACAGTTCACAAGGTGGTGAAGCGACAAAAAAAATGAAAGAAGTTTTGTCCGCCAAATCCTTAGAAGAAGCTGAAAAAGATGAAGCATACACTGGATTAGAGGAAGATGTAGAAGATGAGATCAGAAAATCCATGTTGGCAAGAGGAAGACAACACAATCTCAGTTTCTTTGCATTCACCGCTACCCCCAAGCCTAAAACCGTTGAGGTATTCGGAACTCCAGGAAAAAATGGTAAACCCGAGCCTTTTCATTTGTATTCCATGAAACAAGCGATTGAGGAAGGGTTTATTTTGGATGTTTTAAAAAACTACACTACGTATAAAACGTACTTTAAACTCTCTAAGCAAATTGAGGAAGATCCCAAAGTAAATAAGAAAAAAGCTGCAATTGCTATTGGCAGGTTTATGTCGCTTCATCCTCATAATTTGGCTCAGAAAACGGAAGTAATGGTAGAACATTTTCGTCAAATTGTCTCCAAAAAAATAGGTGGTCAAGCAAAGGCAATGGTAGTTACTAGTTCTCGATTGCATGCTGTTAGATACAAGGAAGAATTTGATAATTACATTAAAATAAAAGGTTACACTGATATCAAGACCATTGTTGCTTTCTCAGGGAAAGTGGTATTGGATGATGCACTACAAGGTGTAACAGAGTCAGAATTAAATGGATTTACTGAAAAGGAATTACCCAAAAAGTTTGCTTCGGATGAATACCAGATATTATTAGTAGCCGATAAATATCAAACTGGTTTCGACCAGCCGTTGTTACACACAATGTATGTAGATAAAAAGTTATCTGGCGTTAAAGCCGTCCAAACACTCTCTCGATTAAATCGAATGCATGCCGGCAAGGAGGATACATTTATTCTGGATTTCGCTAATGAAACACAAGACATTATAGATTCTTTCCAACCCTATTACGAACTTACTTCTATTCAAGAAAATTCAGATCCGAATCATTTATACGATTTGATTGGAGAACTACAGAAATCCAATGTTATTTGGGAATCAGAGGTCGCCAATTTTTGCAATATATTTTTCAAAACCAGCAAAAGTTTGAGCGTAACCGACCAAGGAAAATTAAATGCTTACATAGATCCAGCGGTTGAACGATTCAAGGCACTTCCTGAAGAGACGGAAGATATGGTTGGTACACCCAACCAAGATAATTTTAAACATACATTGCAAGTTTTCTGTAGAACTTATTCGTTTTTATCGCAGATTATGCCTTTTACGGATATTGAATTGGAGAAGGTTTTTACTTACGGGAGATTTTTATTGAAGAAGTTGCCTAAAACAGGACAACAGGATCGTTTTAAACTGGGAGATGAAGTTTCGTTGGAATATTATCGATTGCAGAAAATTGCCGAGCATAAATTATCTTTAGAAAGTCATGGAGTTTATGAGTTAGAATCCGGAGGACAAGCTGGACTCAGATTAAGCAAAGAGGAACAGGCCAATTTATCTGAGATTATCGATGTATTGAATAAAAAGTTCCAAACGGAGTTCAATACCGCTGATAAATTGTTTTTCGACCAGATTGAAGAAGAATTAGTGGTTCACAAAGGATTAAAGGAACAAGCTCAAAGCAATCCCATTGAAAATTTCAAGTTTGGATTTGAAGAATTATTTCTGGATAAACTAATTGCTCGCATGGAGCAAAATCAAGATATCTTCACCAAGATGATGGATGATAAAGAATTTGGCGATATTGTCAAAGGCTATATGTTAAAGAAGGTATATAATCGGTTGAGTAAGTTGGTTTGAAAGATGTAAAAGAACTAAAGGTCTAAAATCCATTACTTTTCAAACAATTGTCGAATTTAACAACTAACGGTTACTCAAAATTACTTACAGGCTATTGGGCTGTAAACAATTATCTTTAACGCTTTGCCGCTCCTAAAGGGAAGGACCATCATCTATCGAAGGACCATCATCTATGCCATTATACTCTAATTTTTCTTCTCTCTTATTTTGGTAATTTTCGTTGGGTTTATATTTAATGTCACATTTTTTTTCAATGAATGTACCATTAATAACGTCCAATTTGTAGACGCTTCCTGAACCACTAACTCCATACAAAAATCCAGTCTTTGTGTCTAAAATTGATCCATCATCCGTAGTTTGATAACGACCAACTTCTTCTCCATTATAATTACATGATATCAGAAAAGACACTAAAGTCAATTTTAAAAATATATTTTTCATTTTAACAATAATTAATATCCTTTTAATGGTTCCGATACAAGGAAGTCGTAGAAAAACCAATCTAACAACAACAATATCCCTAGCTGAGATCCGATAATAAAGATCATTGCTACACTATCAGCAATTTTGGATTCTCTTTCATATTGCGCTTTAGGTTTTCTTTTTAGCCCTCGTGTTGCTCTGGCTTCATCTTTGATGTATTGTTCGTCGAACTCATCCATACTGAAACACATTCTTTTTGTTGTTACTACCGTGTATGGTTCTGTGTAAGGAGAACCATAGGTTTGTAAAAATTTTCTAAATTCTTGGATTTTCGCTTTTATTTTCATTATATACTTTCTATGGCATTAATTTTAAATTTAATTGTAAATAAATAAGGACTATTCATATTTTTAATTTTGATAAATAAATAAAATTGTAGAGTAACTAAAAGCTAATCAAAATTTATCTCCAATCCAATACAATGCGATATTTCATGGATTACACCTTGAAATACAGCGTGGCAATAGGGTTGGAATTTATAAAAAATTCCATTTTTCTGAAATATTATTTCATTGAATCTTAATATATATTGAACTTTACGGTTAAAAAAACAGTAATTTCCCATATCCAGTGCAAATCTCACGTAAGGAAAATCATTCGAATAATCAGGATTATTTTCAACATTTGATAATCTAAAGGTGTTACGTTGATATTCAAATGATTTATTGAAAATATCCTTCTCTATTAAATGATACAAATCTGGATTTTTACGATTATTCGATTGCGCACAATAGAAATTATTA
>CAZQFZ010000138.1:0-4619 GCA_964592635.1 uncultured Rhizobium sp. | reverse complement strand
GACCGCCAACTCGATTATTTACGAAGCTATTATAATCATATCAGTATTGCAAAATTATAATTGAGAACCGATTTTCTAGATTTTGCGGAAGAGTTCAGTATATTTGACCATGCGTTTGTATCCTACCCTGACTTCCTACGGTGCCGCCCAAACTGTTACCGGTTCTAAACATTTGATTATCACAGTTCACGACGAACGAATTCTATTGGATTGCGGCTTGTTTCAAGGAGAAGGGAAAGAAAGCGATGCTCTAAATCGCACCTGGGGATTTGATCCCAAAACCATTAATTATGTTATTCTCTCTCATGCGCACATCGATCATACCGGATTGATTCCCAAATTAATTAAAGACGGTTTTAGCGGCCCTATTTATTGCTCTGAATCCACCAAACACCTATGCGAAATCATGTTGTTAGACGGTGCCCATATTCAAGAATCCGACTTAAAACGAATCAATGCACGCAGAAAAAAGCGCAATGAAGAACCCTTGATTCCGCTTTATACCATGGAAGATGCGGTGGAAGCTTTAACTTATTTCGAAGCCATCCCCACACAAAAACCGGTAAAAATTGGACAATCTACTCAGGTTACTTTAATCCCTAACGCTCACATTTTGGGAAGTTGCGCAGTTCATCTGAATCTCAAGGATCTGGACGGAAGTTCCATTAATTTTACTTTTACTGGGGATATTGGTCGCGATTCTGACCTCATTTTCGACGGTCCATTCCCCTTCCCTCAAAGCGACTACATTGTTTGTGAAAGCACTTATGGAAATCGGTTACACGACAATAATGCCGATGCCAAAGAACAACTTTTTGAACTGATTCAAGATGTGTGTGTTGAAAGAAACGGAAAAATCATCATTCCGGCATTTTCAGTGGATAGAACTCAAGAAATCATTTATTTACTGGATCAATTGGCGTTTGAAAAACGCTTACCTCATATTCCCGTTTTTGTAGATTCTCCATTAAGCGTAAAGGCAACGCACATAATGGAACAATATAAAAATGAATTCAATCCTGAAATTTTAGAATACATAACCAAAGATGGCGATCCATTTGGATTTCCCAGTTTGCATTATGTAAGTAAAGTAGAAGATTCCAAAGCCATCAATGATATTCAATCGGCCGCGATCATTATTTCTGCTAGTGGAATGGCTGAAGCAGGACGTGTTAAACATCACATTGCCAACAATATAGAAAATCCAAATAATGCCATTCTAATCGTGGGATACGCCACTCCTTATACCTTAGCAGGTCAGTTATTACAAGGTAAAAATGAAGTGAGAATTTTTGGGGATTTCTTTGCCGTTAACGCCCAAGTACATCGGATGAGTAATTTTTCAGCACATGCTGACTACAAAGAAATGATCCAATATTTAAGTTGTCAGGATGCTTCTAAAGTAAAACATGTGTTTTTGGTACATGGAGATCATGACGCCATGGAATCGTTTCAAGCCAAATTAAAGAACGAAGGATTTCCTAAAGTGAGCCCATTAATTTGGGGAGAATCCCGGATTTTAAGTCCCCGGAAAAGTCATTGATTTAACCACTTCAACGTATAAACCATTGTGTTTTGCTACTGAAATGGGTGTTTTGGCCTCCAATTTGTTGAAAAACTGCAAAAATGGCCAGGTTATAATTAAAAGTACTGTCCCTAAAAGTTTCAAGCCCCATTTGTTGTGCGACAAGCACATCATGGTCATGGAGTTGATTTCATGCGAAATGATGCCCCATTTTCGATAAACGGGTTGTACGTACTGAATCTCAAATCCCAAAGAAGTTAATTGATTCAAAAATTCGGCAGTTTGGAATATATGCTTTCGGTCATTCTGTTTTTCATATTGATTGAATCGGTCAAACATCCACCGATAAAGGGGCAACAATTGATACTGATTTACTGGTAAATAAATGAATAATTGGTCGTTTTGCGACATACATTCACGAATTTCCGATAAAGTGCGATACGGATCATCCAAATAGGGTAATACGCTGAACAGGGTAAAGATTCGTAAACCTACTGCTCCCGAGCTATTTACTGGTTTTACTGGGCGTTCTGAATTCCGAAATGGGAGTTTTTTGGAGCGTTCGTTTTGAACCGAATTAACCGGATCGAAATCAATAAATTGCTGTTGATTTAATCCAACAAGTTCGGATTCATAAGTTTGGGAATTAAGTACATTTGGTAGCTGATTAGGATCGTTCAAATCCAGAACTTCTGCATGAAAATTCGAAAATTTTCGGCGGCTCAGCAATGCGAATGAGTTGAGAAATTCAACATTCTGTGCAGATTTATCCAAAAGCAATAAAGAATTAGCATCCCAAAGAAATGAAAATTCACCATCTCCAGCACCTAAATCCACGAGTTGCACTTGGTTTAGGTGGTTGGAATTTGTAAATTTTAGTTGCGGTTGGTTATAGGTTTCTGGATTGAATGCACCTGAGTTAACTGGGTTGGAAGAATAAAGTTGACTTTGTTTAGATGCACTTGAGTTAGCTGGGTTTTTACCCTCTTGAATAGACTTGTTTGCAATTAAAATTCGATCTCGAATCACTTTTGTTCGCGGATAAATGGTGCGTTTCCAACGCCACACCCACTTTATCCACTGTGGATTTTTCATTAACCAAATAGGATAATCGTGTTGATGTATGGATGCCGAGATTTTCAAATTTTAATTCATTTCAAATTAACTACAAAACCAAAAAGTATGCGCTAAATTTGCAACATGAAATTTCAATCGGTGCGTTTTTGGGCATTTTTAGTGCTTTTATTTCTTTCTGGGGATGTTTTTTCGAAAGGAAAAGAAAATTTCATCGGTAATTGGAAAGGCGAAATTACCGTTCAAGGAATGAAATTGGAACTCATTTTCAAAATCAATTTCCTGAAGGATCAAGACAAAGACCTACAATGGCAAACGCGATTGGATGTGCCAGCACAGCGAGTAAAAAACTTTCCGGTAGATAAAACCGAAGTCAAAAAGAAGAAAATTCATATTGAACTGAGTGGTTTGAATGCAGAATTTAACGGTAAGTTGGTCGATACTCAAACCATAAAAGGGGTGTTTACCCAACGCGGACAATCCTTTGATCTAACACTCTCCAAGTATTATGGTGAAGCTCCTGTTAGGATTCGCACCCAAACTCCCAAAGAGCCTTTCGATTATGTTTCGAAAGGCGTTCAATTTTCCAATTCCAAAGGTTCCATTCGATTTGCGGGAACGATCACCCATCCCCAAAAAACATCCCAAAACCAACGATTCAAAACGGTAATTTTAGTTAGCGGTAGCGGTGCACAAGATCGGGATGAAACTATTTTCGACCACAAACCGTTTGCTGTAATTGCCGATTATTTAACCAGAAATGGATATGCAGTTTTACGGGTAGATGATCGTGGTGCGGGTAACACCATTTGTGCTGCATCTGAACTGAATTACACCACTGCCGACTTAGTCAATGATGTCAACGATTTTGTAGACTTCATGGCAGATACATTAGCGGATAAAGGGCATATTTATTTAATGGGACATTCTGAAGGAAGCGCGGTGATAGCCATGTTAGCGGCAAAAAACAATTCATTAAAGAATCCGATTCATGGAATCATTGGAGTAGGAACTCCTTTAGTGGAAGGTTTGGAAATCATTAAATTCCAAAATGAAGAATCCATGAAAGCCATGAAATTATCGGATGCTGAAGTACGTGTTTACATGGATTTAGTTTCGCAATTTTTACTATTTAGCAAAGAACGTTCTCAAAAAGAACGGAGTTCAACATCCCCAAAAATAGCACCGTTAACCATTCAAGAATTCGACACCACTTTTTCCCGATTGGTTAAGCAATGGGAACAACGAAATTCTACCGCCACAGTGAATAAACTTAAAAAACGAATGAACAAGCTCTCCAATCAGGAATTTGATGCGTTAAACAGAGCAAGCTTTCAATCGGTTGTTTACAATAAATGGATGGGTTATTTCTTAGGACTAAACCCTTCAGTTTACTGGGGGAATGAACAGGTTCACCGCGTAATAATCAATGGTGAATTGGATTCACAAGTTCCGGAATCATTAACAACGCAGCCTGCAAAATTACTTGAAAATCAAAACGCACTAAATGCGAATAACAAATCGTTCATTTACTTGGTTTTACCCAAACACAATCACCTTATGCAAGAGTGTGTAACAGGTTCAGTAGATGAGTATCAACAAATTGAACAAACCACATCGGAACTCTTTTTAACTACTTTGTTAAAGCAGCTGAATTCGATGTCAGAAACTGCTGAATAAACAAGGCTTTTTTATCGGCCATGTTATTGAATAAGATATAAATACGAAACGAATTAAAAATCAATTCTGAATCGCTCTCTTCTAAGTTCTTGATATGGTAATGGATTTTGATAATCTTCACCGAATTGCTTGCGATTTCTCACAATGGCAATGGCATCGTAAATTGCATTTCTCATGCTCGTAGTTTCAGCGATATTCTTAGCGGCCAGGCCATAACCCGTTCCGTGATCGGGACTGGTTCTAACGAGTGGTAATCCAGCTGTAAAGTTTACTCCATCGTAAAAAGCCATCGATTTAAATGGAATTAATCCTTGATCGTGATACATGGCTAATACAGCAT
>CAZQFZ010000137.1:0-4976 GCA_964592635.1 uncultured Rhizobium sp. | reverse complement strand
CGCCTGTTCCCAAGGTAACCGTTCCCGAAAGCTGAGCCGAAGCCCATCCAGAAACTGCTAAGAACGTACCGAAAACTCCCGCTTTCAGCAATCCTAGCCTTGTTTTTTTGATGTAGTTTTTAAACATAGTAACTCAATTTTTACAGTTGTCGGCAGCAATTTATGAGTTATTATTACTATATCATTACCTCGATTCTTTAGTAGAAAATAATAGTAAAATTCAATGACTGAAACGAATAATATCAAGACTCTTGAATCCAATATTTATTCGTGGTTAAAATAATCGTTAGCAATTATCAATACCTATAATCTACATTTCTATCATAACTTCTAACTAACGTTAGTCACTATGATTGTTTTATTTCGTTTCTCTATTTTTTAATCACTTTCATGAACAAAAAAAGTAATTGTCAGAATTGTCAGAAAATACAAAATCATCAAAATCTTGTATCTAATGCCCTCATGAAATTTGGAATTCAAATCTATTTCCAAACGATATTATCATCCCCCAAAACTCATCACAATATTCATTCCATCCAGAGCCGCACTCATAATTCCACCCGCATATCCCGGTCCCTCTCCACATGGATATAAATTCAACAAATCTGGATGATGAAACAATCCTTCTACTCGAGGAATTCTTACCGGACTGCTTGTTCTGCTCTCTACTCCTACCAACAACGCCTCATTGCTACGGTACAACGGCATTTTACGACCAATTTGAACCAACGCTCCTTGGATTCGACTGTGAACCGACTTCGGCAAAACAGATCTTAAATCCACCGATTCAATACCCGGCAGATAACTGCATTCGGGTAATGTAGCCGACAATTTACCACCAATAAAATCCTCCACACGTTGAGCAGGTGCCACAATGCTTCCTGTGGATTCAAAGGCCCTCTTTTCCCAATGCGATTGAAACTTCATGGCCCGCAAAGCCCCAAAACCATTGAACTCCTTGAAATCATCTTCGTCAACGGCCACTACAAAACCACTATTCGCGAACATCCCATTGCGCTTGCTTGGACTCCACCCATTCACCACTGTTTCTCCGGGGGAAGTTGATGCGGGTGCAATAATTCCACCTGGACACATACAAAAAGAGAATACGCCTCTGCCATTCACTTGCTCCACCAAACCGTAGGAACTGGGCGGCAAAAAATCGCCGCGCACATCGCATTTATATTGTATTTTATCGATTATCTCTTGACGGTGTTCTATTCTTACTCCTAAGGCAAATGGTTTTGCTTCCACGGCCAAATTATTCTTTTCAAACCACTCAAATACGTCGCGGGCAGAATGTCCTGTTGCCAAAATCACTTTATTCACTGCCATTGAAATCGCACCCGCCCCAGCCGAATTGTTTTCGCGTAGAGACCCTTCGGACCTACCAATTTCTTCACAAACCAAATGCGTAATACGATCGGAATCATATTGCATATCCACCACCTTCATATTGAAATGCACTTCACCACCGCAATTGCGAATGGCATTTCGAATATTTTCAATAATTCCAGGTAATTTATTGGTACCAATATGGGGATGCGCTTCGTAACGAATTTTTTCATCAGCACCAAACTCGATTAACGTATTCAAAACCTTGTCAATGGAACCGCGCTTTTTGCTTCGGGTATATAATTTTCCATCGGAATACGTGCCCGCTCCTCCTTCCCCAAAACAATAATTGGAATCTTCATTTACAACCAATTCTTTGTTTAATATGGCCAAATCTCTACGGCGTTCTTTGACCGCTTTTCCTCGTTCCAAAACTATGGGTTTCAACCCCTGCTCTATACATTGAAGTGCCGCAAATAACCCCGCTGGACCCGCCCCTACAATATGCACTTCTGGCGCATTAACTACGTTTTGTAATTCTATTTTTTCGGGTTTCTGGGGAAGCTCATTCGGCCCAAAAACATCCCCCGAAATCAGAAAATACGGCTGCCTACCTCTGGAATCCAGTGATTTCTTTACCCAAATTACCGTGCCCTCTGTCAAACCTGCAGATCTTAAAAATTGGAGATTTACAAACTCCCTGTCGGCCGCTTCTCGAGGCGAAAACTTCAATTGAATACGTGTTGGCACGGTTCAAAATTCGCAATTATGTTTCACATACTACAACTTTTCCTTGAGCAATACGCAAAAATTCCCCTAATTTCGTAGTCATGAAAGAAATTGTGGTCAGCGGTATTCGTCCCACCGGTAAATTGCATCTGGGCAACTACTTTGGCGCCTTTAAAAACTTTTTAACTCTGCAAGAACAGTTCGATAGCTACTTCTTTATTGCTGATTACCATTCTTTGACCACCCATCCTACCCCGGGCGACTTAAAAAGCAGCGTCCGTCGGGTTTTAGCAGAATACATTGCTCTGGGTCTTGATCCCGAAAAATGTACCATTTATCTGCAAAGCGACCTGCCTGAAACTGCTGAGCTGTACCTATTTCTGAATATGAACGCCTATCTAGGCGAATTGGAGCGTGTTACATCTTTCAAAGACAAAGCACGAACCCAACCCAATAACATCAATGCTGGATTGCTCACCTATCCCGTGTTGATGGCTGCCGACATTTTGATTCACAAGGGAGTTAAAGTTCCCGTGGGTAAAGACCAAGAACAACATTTGGAAATGTCGCGCACCTTTGCCAATCGATTCAATCGCTTATATGAATGTGAAATTTTTCCCGAACCACAAGCGTTTAGTTTAGGAGAAAAACTGGTAAAAGTACCCGGCCTAACAGGCGGTGGTAAAATGAGTAAAAGTGCTGGAGAAGCAGACTCTATTTATTTAGACGAACCTGCGGATTCTTTGAACAAAAAGATCATGCGCGCCGTGTCGGATAGCGGACCAACAGAACCGGGATCCCCCAAAACCCAACCCGTTCAAAATCTTTTTGATTTAATGGATCTGGTTTGTGCACCTGATGTGATTGCTTTTTTTGATGAAGAACACAAAAAAGGAAGCATCCGTTATGGAGACTTAAAAAAACAATTAGCCAAAGACATGGAAGTATTTGTTGCACCATTGCGCGATGCCATCAATTCCACTTTGGCCAACGATAAAAGACTCGACGAAATCGCTCATTTCGGTGCTGAAAAAGCCCGAAAAAGCGCTAGAACTACTTTGGCCGAAGTTCGAGAGGCCATTGGCTTTAAACCCTTTTGAATCAATTGACTATTTTTGTAGAGAATTTCAACATGTCCATCACCCAAACCACCTATCCTGAAAACCTTCGCGATGTTTCCATCGTGGTTCCTCTATTCAACGAAGAAGAATCACTACCCGAACTTTGCGAATGGATTCACCGAGTTTGCACTGAACATCAGCTCAGCTACGAAGTTCTATTGATGGACGACGGATCCACCGATAAATCTTGGCAAGTAATTCGCGATTTAGGTAAATCCAATCCCAACATAAAAGGCATTCAATTACGCCGAAACTATGGCAAAAGTGGTGCTTTAAACGTAGGATTCGCCGCTGCCGAAGGCCGTGTAGTTATTACCATGGATGCGGATTTGCAAGATTCCCCCGATGAAATCCCCGAACTCCGTAGAATGATTTTGGAGGATGGATATCATGTGGTAAGCGGTTGGAAGAAAAAACGTTACGACCCTTTGAGTAAAACCATTCCTACCAAGTTGTTCAATTGGGCAACCCGGAAAATGAGCGATATCGAACTGAATGATTTTAACTGCGGTTTGAAAGCATACGATTACGAAGTGGTGAAACACATCGAGGTGTATGGCGAAATGCATCGCTACATTCCCGTAATTGCTAAATGGAGCGGGTTCCCTCGCATAGGTGAGAAAATCGTGGAACACAGAGCCCGCAAATTCGGTAGCACCAAGTTTGGAATGGATCGATTTGTAAACGGATTTCTGGATCTAATGAGCTTGTATTTCATGTCGAAATTCGGAAAACGTCCCATGCACTTTTTCGGATTGTACGGTGTTCTCAGCTTTTTCGTAGGATTCCTGATGGCAACCATCATTGTTGTGAATAAATTGTATTACGTTTTCTGGGTAAAAACCACAGCTCCATTAGTTACAGACTCTCCAATATTCTACATTGGTTTGTTGGCCATGATTATTGGAACACAAATGTTTTTAGCTGGATTTTTGGGAGAATTGGTGAGTCGATCCAATCCCGAACGCAATCACTACAACGTAAAAGAGCGCGTGAACAACTAAGAATCTGTGAATGGTTGGAAATCTATTAAAAATCACATCCAGTAAACACACAAGATCGCGTTCATTTTCGGCATCCCAAAAACATAAAGGAATCTGTTTATCAATTGCAGCTAAAACAACATAAGTTTATATTAGTCAATTAATTTAAATTAGAACAACTCCCTAAATCAATTAATAAAAATCGAATGACTTGGAAAAATAAGCATATCGTTATTGTAGGACCTGCCCATCCCCTACGGGGCGGTTTGGCCACTTACAACGAACGATTGGCCCGAGAACTCATGAAGAACAATCATGTAACTCTGCTTACTTTTTCACTTCAATATCCGAATTTCTTGTTCCCGGGACAATCGCAATTCAGTTCCGACCCCATTCCCCAAGACTTAAACATCGATGTTTCATTGAATTCCGTGAATCCCATCAACTGGATTCATACCGGATTGAAATACAAACGCATGAAACCCGATGTCATCATTTTTAGATACTGGATGCCGTTTTTTGGACCTTGTTTTGGGACGTTTGCTCGGATAGTAAAACAAAACCAACACACCAAAATTATTGCGATTACCGACAATATTATCCCCCATGAACAGCATTTCTACGATCGTCCAGCCACTCAATATTTCCTGAAAACGCTGGATGGTGCAGTAACCATGAGCAAGAAGGTTTTGACCGATTTGCAGACCCTATTTCCTCAAAGTCCCGCAGCGTCCAAAGCCACCTATCATCCCCATCCGTTGTACGACAATTTTGGTGAAAAGCAAGACAAAACAGAGGCCTGCAAGCG
>CAZQFZ010000136.1:0-4994 GCA_964592635.1 uncultured Rhizobium sp. | reverse complement strand
AATTTATTTTCCGATGCGGTAAAATGTAACTTGATATCCTTTGGTATTATCTCCACGCAATGTCAAACGCACATCCACTGCAGTTTTACCCTTTGTTTTTTTCATCAATTCACTATACATAGCATCCGACATAAAAAAGCAGGCCTCAAATTCAGGTTTCTCAATAAAATCAACGTCGATGTTTCGAAATCCTTTGCTTGGATTGCAACGAATTGCAGCTGGTGTTGGTGCAGGAGGTGTTGGTGCAGCATTGATAGAACCACCCACTGAAATTGCTCCATTGGTAGATGCAGGTGTGCCAACTGCCACTGCTTGATGATTGGTTAAATTTATTTGAATGTCTTTGATGGTAATGGACTTTCCATTCCAATTGGATGGATTATTTGCAAAATCCAATCCATTTACTACCGTTTGACCATAAGAAGGCAATGCAAACAAGCATGCTACTACGATGTACACCATTATTTTTTTCATATTGTATTTTTTTGTTAAAATTTAACTTTAATCAACATCTTTTTAATTTCAATCAACCTCTTTCGTCAAAAACTGTGCCAATTATTTCTTTCGGACTGACATCCCCAAAAAATTGAAATCCCTCAAGTTCAACATGACTGACACCCCCAAAAAATTGAAATCCTCAAGTTCAACAAGACTGACAACTCCCGGAAGCAACTAACACAATAATAAACAAATCGATGCAATTTTGGGAAAATAATTCACCCTGTTAAAACTTTTCTATAATATCGCTATTGCTATAGTTCAAGTATTTCGGTTTCTTTACCTGCTGATGTTTCAAATTATAGATGGACTGATAGGGGCCTTCGGCAATGAACAAATTGATGAGCCACGCGGGAACGCTACCGCCGGGTTCTGTGTTCAGATAATAGTTGCATTTCAACTTGTTTTTGGCAACAGGTAGCACTTCCCAACGAATATCGCTGCGCTTCACGCGAACCACACCTTTATTTTCTGGTTTCAATTTGGGCTCTGATTTATTCACGATGGTTACCTTACCTGTGGTTTGATCTTGACTGATTTTGACCCGCATACAAACATCTCTATCGTCGGTGGGCCAAGGTGTTTTTATCAGTTGATACATGGTATATTCCAAATTTGAAACTTTCTCGATCAGATCAGACGCCCCTGTGGCATAAATCCAATTTTTATAGTTGGGATAGTCGGTTATTACCCCCACGAAAGTGTTCAAACTGCAGTCCAACTCCAACGTTGCCTTGATTTCTTTGTATTCCGATTCCAACTGATCTCGGGTAAACACTTCTATTCCGTGCGACGAAACGATCCGCTCCCAATTTCTTTTCTTTTTCGGGGGATGTAATTGCGGTTGAACAAACTCACTGTATTCGTTGTAATCACGGTAACTTACACTCATCGAATTCGGTGTGAAGGAAACCAATCCCAAAGAAAGCGTTATACCCACCGATATTATAGCAAATTGTTTGATCGACATGATGTTATGCAATACAATATTACGTATAGGTATCAGAATAATGGAAAAAATAATGGTTTAAAATATCTATGGTCAAGGACAAACTTATTTTATCTTTCAAATACAAACAACTAAATTTCAGCGATTTACCGGTGAGTATTCAATCAAATTTTTCATATTGCACTATTTTTAGTGCGTTTTATTAGGTGTTTTGCACCGAAAAAAGTGCAAAAAATCAATATCATCGATTTTTTGGTAATCCCAAAAAAGCCGTATATTTGCAGCTCTAATTCGGGCCTATAGCTCAGTCGGTTAGAGCACCTGACTCATAATCAGGTGGTCCCTGGTTCGAGCCCAGGTGGGCCCACTGAAAAATCCTCTCTATATGGGAGGATTTTTTGTTTTAAAGCCCAGTGTTTTCAAGGGGTTTCTTGGTACGTGTAAGAGCAAAACAAGCATAAAGTGCTTTTTCAAAATTAACCTCAAAAGTTAAGACTTCGAGTGTTTTTACCCCTTTTTTGACCTTCCATTTCGCAGTACAGTTCGCATTTTCAATGCCAATTGCTCTTGCGTCATTCCCAATTCTATTCGCTTACATTGGATTAATGCTCCGATTTTAAATGATTCAAAACCACTTTCTAAGGCATCTCTGTTCGGAGTTCCAATTTCGCCGTAATTCTGCAATTTAAATTCCTCTAAGTTCATGGTATCAGGTTTGGTTGTTTTCATATTCGGTTTTTATACTAAGTGCAATTGCAATTTCACTCTTGGGAGTTTTATTCGTTTTCTTTTGGAATCCGTTAGCAATGATTACTACTTTCCCCTCGTCAAAGAAACAGAATATTCGATAAACATTGCTTCCATGTTGAACCCTAATTTCATAAAGTCCGTTAGTAGACTCAATGTGTTTCAAGTAAGTTCCAGGAACTTTCTCTATAATACTCCCTAAATCTTGAACTTTGAATTATTTGAAAATATTATTCAACTTGACCAAACCAATCTAACCTCCAAGATTACTCTTACTAACAACATCTAATCACCAATTTTATACCTATTTTGGTGATTATAATCGCCAATTCAATACCTAATTTGGTGATTTAAAATCCAAATACTATTTTTGATTGATGATTCCTAGATTATTAACACACCAAATCAATCAAGTCTGGAATACCGGAAAAGCGATCATCATTCTCGGACCTAGACAAGTGGGAAAAACTACTCTTATCCGCAAATTACTAGAAAATCAAGAACATCTCTTCTTAAATGGGGATGATCAATTCACGGCTAATTTCATGAAGCAAGCAGATACACATTCCTTGAAAAGAATAATCGGAAATTACCGATTTGTTTTTGTCGATGAAGCGCAAAAAATTAATGGAATAGGTAATACCCTGAAAATCATAACCGATCAATTTAAAGATGTGAAATTACTCGTAAGCGGTTCCTCATCTTTAGAGATGAATCAAGCTACTCAAGAATCACTAACTGGAAGGAAATTTGAATTTGAACTCTACCCAATTAGTTGGTCTGAATATGAAAATCATGAAGGATTATTAACGGGAGAAGCATCACTTGAACACCGGCTCGTGTTTGGAATGTACCCAGATGTAATTTCATTTCCACACCTTGAAAAAATAACCCTGAAAGGACTAAGTCAAAGTTACTTATTTCAAGACATTTTAGCTCTAACCGGCATTAGGAAACCCGAACTTCTGCACAGGTTACTAACCGCACTTGCATTGCAATTAGGCAGCGAAGTATCTTATAACGAACTTTCTCAATTGTTGCAAGTCGATAAAGGAACTATATTGAAATATATCGATTTACTAGAGCAATCCTATATTATTTTCACATTGAGTAGTTTTTCCAGAAATCTAAGGAATGAAATAAAAAACAACCGTAAAGTGTATTTCTACGATAACGGAATTCGCAATGCCATACTAGATAATTATAGTCCTTTCGAACTCCGCACTGACAAAGGTGCATTGTGGGAAAACTTCCTTGTTTCAGAACGAAAGAAACGGAATGCTTACGCGAGTCACTATTGCAATTCCTACTTTTGGAGAACACAAACACAGCAAGAAGTAGATTACATAGAAATCTCTGACGGGCAAATGTCTGCATTCGAATTCAAGTGGAAACAACATAAAAAAGTCCGATTCCCATCCAGTTTAATCGCAGAATATAAGCCAAGCACTAATGTGATTGACCGTGATAATTTTCGCGATTTCATCACCTAATATCGCACACACTACAAACATTTTCTTGCCCTTATTGGTTTCTTTAAATCAATGAAAACCAAAAACTTGCTCGTAGAAGAATTCGATTTGGTTTTATTGTGTTCAAAATACACTACGAACTAGTTTCAATCTTTTAACCAAATTACTATTGGCGCCGAACCAATCTTTGTTTTTTCTATAGAGCAAAATAAAATATTACTTTGACTGATTGTGCTTTTTAAATTTTCTGGGATTTTGTACGAAACACCATCCCCTCTTTGGCTAGTGGTTACTATACATATTGCGAGTTTAAATATAAACTACCTTGTTTCGGGGAAATATAATGACGACATTTCTTTATATCATCGATACTGGGTTTAATCTTTAATTCAATAGCCACATTAAAATCAGTAAATTCTCCATAATCATTTATATCCACTTAAGATATTCAAATACAGCTATAAACTATTTTGCATTAAATCTAATTTTGATCTTTATTGAGAAATCCTAAATTCTTCTTCATCATTAAAGGCATCCATTAAATGAAAAAAATCTAACTGCTAATTTTTTGAAGCACCCTCAAAAGCACCCTCAAAAGCACCCTCAAAAGCTCCCTCATTTATTTGGGGAAGAAGGGGAAACCGCATTAAAAAGGTATTCTCTTCGATAAAAACTGGCCAACCTTACCCACAGAATATTTAATCACATTATACATGTTTTGCACTCCAGAACCTAAAGTTCTAATTCTTACCTGGCAATCTCTGTTCGGAGTTCCTATTTCGCCGTAATTCTGCAATTTAAATTCCTCCAAGTTCATGGTATCAGGTTTGGTTGTTTTCATATTCGATATAAATAAGTAGCTAGTTACACTAATTTCATAGAGCTATTTTTTAGATCAAAATTTTATCAATTTCGGGGGATTTTAGGACTGAGCTTTATTATAGTTTCTGTTCAATTATTTTAGTTAGTACTTCCACTTGTTTCTGGAGACTTTCAATCTGCTGCATTAATAGGGCGCGCTCGCGATCGGCTAAACCCGTAACGTGCATTACCGTTGCCGCATTACCACCATGTTGATTGAAATTCTGTTGGATATACATATCATCATCTCCCACAATGGAGTTGATTTTCACTCCAAGAACTTCACTCAACTGCCTCAAACGCTCCAATGTTGCATTATTGGGGTTCTTTTCCAACTTTGAATATGCTTGCTGAGTAATGTTCAACTTCTTTGCAACATAATCTTGACTTAACCCAATACCTTCCCGAAGCATCCGAATTTTATTAATTTCTGGATAATCCTTTTTAGAAAAATTAAAGTCATGTTC
>CAZQFZ010000135.1:608-5049 GCA_964592635.1 uncultured Rhizobium sp. | reverse complement strand
TCGAGTTCCATAGGGCTGGTTGATCAGATTAAAATAGGTAAACAAGAAGGTTATTGCACACCGAATCGCATGCGAAGCATGTTCATTGAACTCGTTACCAATTCGATCTTTTTTGTATTGCTGGGATATTTTTCTTGGATTTGGTTATTGGGATATTTCGCGACAATCTATATGGGATGGGTTTTGATTGCCATGCATAATTACGGTCAACATTTACCTCAACAATACGAAACTCCCAAGGCTAACAGTTATGCTAATGGATTTTATAATTGGCTCTTTGTGAATAATGGTCTTCACGAGGAACACCATGAAGAACCATCTAAATCGTATTGGGAACTGACTTCTCAACCCAAAACTGAACATTCCAACATTTCCAAACCCCATCTTTTAGAAGCCCTGTTTCATTCAAAACCCGAGCAGCAGTAATATGTTGAACCCTAAAAATATTTCCGATTTTTTGATAAAGAACAAAAAAGTGCTGGCTTTTTTGTCGGTAGTAGTTTTATTGATTTCATCTGTACATCTCGACCAAATATCCGTTACTGGAAACCTGGGTGGATTCAATGCAGCAGGTGAACCACTATTTGAGGATGCCAAAAGCTTTGATTCCCTATTTGGGAAGGTCAAATCCAAAGTATTTATCAGCATTACACCCAAAAGAAACTCCAACCATACCCTGTGGAAAGAGTGTGGTGAGGTTGAATCCAAAATTAGAAAAATAGCTCCCGGTGCAACTATTTTATCGCCTCGGAGGTATGTAAGAGCCTATTACAGTTTGTACGACGCTCAACACGAATTAACCACCGATTCCATTTTAGCGCGACTATCCGAGCATCCCCAAATAAAAAAAATGGTATCGAAGGATCGTTCTTCTTTCTTGATTTTATTGCACTTCGACCAAGACAGTATTCCTGTTGAAGAATTGGAAAAATTAACCACCCCAACTGGAAATCAAATTCAACAAATTCGAATATTTGGAATTGCCCAATTAGAAAAAGCCATTGAAGAAACCATTGTAAAAGACATTGCGCTAATTTCTTTGAGCATAGCTATTTTCTTCGGTTTATTTCTTTTTTGGGTTTACAGAAGTATTTCAGTAATTATTTTCTCGGTAATAATGATGGGTGCATCCATTTGGATGACACTGTGTTTGTATCCATTATTGGGATATCAAATTAATTTGATTACCGTTTTAGCACTGCCGATTGTGTTGGTATTGTCGTTAAGCGATGCCATACATTTATTATCTGGATTTGCTCATGAATCGAGGGTTTCCACGTTATTAAGTAAGAACATTGCACCTTCTTTTTATAGCAGTTTAACTACGTCGATTGCATTCTTTACTTTTTCCTTTAGTGATTCGCCCTATATTCAAGAATTGGGCATTTTAACAGGAATTGCGTTATTACTTGAATTTGCGCTTTCGTTTGCAATTGCGCCAATATTACTTGGTTTTATCAAAATAAAAACCACACCTCCTTCTACCCTAATAAGAACTACGAATTTCATCCTAAAGCAACAAAAAATCATTGCGGTGCTGTTGTTCTTCATTGCTATTACATCGATTTTCTTGATTCCAAAGCTTCAATTCAAATCCGATACCGAGGCATTCTTCCCCCGAAATCATCGCATTACCGACAATCACGACTTTTTCAATTCGCAGTTTTATTCACAAGTTTCTTGTCATGTTTGGTTTGAAAATCAGCACACACTCAACGGTGATTCCTTTTTGCGTGAATCCCAAAAAATAATCAAAAAACTATCGACTCATCCGCGTGTTTTGGACGTAAGCAGTATTGACGATTCCGATGATTGGGATGAAATTATTCCCACCGAATTGGGTAATGAAAAAAATATCTTTACCAATTTCATCAATTCCGATTCTAGCATGTTGCGTTGCGAGTTTCACTTTAATGAAGCTGATCAAACGATACAATTTTACAACGACTGTAAATCAAAAGGTTGGTTAAATTCCTCGACAATTAGAATACACATAACCAGCAATGCACTCATTTTTGATTACATCAACCATCAGATTGCCAAAACACTGTTTTACAGTTTATTTACCTCGGGAATTGCCATTGTATTTATGTTGTTTTTCATCACCCGAAGTTGGAAACAAGCATTATTGGGGCTGATTCCCAATTTGGTACCTTTAAGTATTGCCGTATGGGTGTTTTCTCTATTCGGATTTAGCTTAAATATTCTAACGGCGTTAACAGCCACCGTTTGTATCGGTTTACTTGACGATGATACCGTTCATATTTTATATCGAAAATTTGTTTTGAAGGAAGCGATCGATTCATTGGCCTTTTCAATTATAAATACGGCGGTGTTATTGGCTTTTGGATTTGGAATTTTTGTATTGAGTAACTTTTATCCAACCCAAGTTTTTGGAGGCGTAAGCGCCTTGGTTTTCCTTTTTGGGATACTAGGAGAACTTACGCTATTTCAATTCATTACAGATTGGATCATGAACCCTAAAAAATTGAAACGATGAAAAACAAACCTCAGAACGGAGTCTGGATTGCCAACGGGAATGAGGCTATTGGGTATGCAGCATTGCATGCTGAAGTTGATTTTTTTGCTCATTACCCGGGCTCACCCGTCAATGGCATTGAACCCCACTTAAAACACCTCAATCAATTGCATAATAAGAGCATTGTTTTTAATGATGCACTTAACGAACATATTGCCGCATTAAGCGCCATGGGGGCAAGTATGGCAGGCGCACGCTCTATGTTGGTGATGAAGCATGTGGGATTAAATATCGCTGCTGATCCCTTGAATTATGTGGGATATTCGGGTATCCGTGGTGGGATGGTTATTATCGTTGGGACCGACCCAGGTGCCAATTCCAGCACCGGAGAAGAAGATGTTCATTGGTATGCAAAACAATTCAATCTTCCTCTTTTTGAACCTACACATATACAGGAAATTTACGATACCGTTCTCAAAGCATACGAACTCTCAGAATCACTTTCCTTGCCTGTAATGGTGTTTGTATCGGGTTTGATTTGTCACAATACGGCTGCATTAACCATTCAACATCCTCCCAAGAAAGAAAAAAAATTAGGATTTATTTCCGATCGAAATCGATATATCAACGTGGGCGAAAGGGCTGTAAAAAATCATCAATTGCTCATTGAAACCATTTCACAATATGGCGAACAGCAAACAGAAGCGCAATTATTTGGTGAAGGAAATGCTCCTACCCTGTTAATTACTCGAGGAAATACCTTTCAACACACATTGGAGGCGATTGAATTCCTCCAATTGAACGATCAAGTAGATGTTCTGAACGTTTTAGCGGTTTACCCCATCCCCAAAACGCTACTAAACCAGGAAATTCCCAAGAGAAAATGTGTGATTTTCATTGAAGACCAAGACGGATTTTTAGAAAATCAAGTAAAAATGGAATTGTTTCCGGTCCTTAAACACGTGGAAGTGGTACACGGAAAAGACCTTTTTCCCGCTTTTGGGGAAATTACTTCAACCCTTGTTTTTTCCACTTTGTGTCGATTCTTTGGAATTAACATAGATACACCCACCCTTCAATCCGTAGTCGTTCCTGAGCGACTGGGTACTTTTTGCGAGGGATGTCCGCACGTTTCCAGCTACTTTGCCATCGAACAAGCTATCCCCAAAGAGGAAAGAATCATTGGAGGGGATATTGGATGCTCTTCATTGCCACCGTTCAAAGCCGATTGGTTGCTTTGTATGAATGCCGGAGTGGGTATTAGCCAAGGAATGCGGCCATTTTTATCGCATCAAACCCTGGTTTCAACGGGCGGAGACGGTAGTTTTTTTCACGGGGGATTATTAAGTGTCATGAATGCCGTTCAAAATCAACTTCCCTTGTTGCATATAGTTTTCGACAATCGAAGTGTTGCCATGACCGGACATCAAGTTTCCCCTTCCACTTCGGTGAATTATGAACAAATTATTAAGGGTTGTGGAGTAGATAGTTTTACGGAAGTAAACGCGTTTAAACCCAAAGAGATCCAACAACTCATTGTAGAAAAAACAAAACTTAAAGGCGTTCACGTTATTTGGATTTCAGGTGCTTGCGCTCGGATTCCGGATCCAACATCTTCCTACCGAAGAGCCAACCTGTATCCCGAAATAGATGCGAATAAATGCAATGATTGTACTCTTTGTTACGAAACCTTGGCTTGTCCTGCAATTCAAATCAATGACTCCAATCAATTCGAAATCAATCTGGATCGTTGCATGAGGTGCGGAGTTTGTCATGAAATTTGTCCAAACAATGCCATTGAAATTCACCAAATAATGAAATCATGAAAAGTGCATCTATAAATATTATTTTGTGCGGAATCGGTGGACAAGGAATCGCAAGTGCCACCCGAAAGCTGCATGAACATTGTTTAATTCATGATTGGCAATGTATTTCTGCTGTTTACAAGGGGGGGGCACAACG
>CAZQFZ010000135.1:0-598 GCA_964592635.1 uncultured Rhizobium sp. | reverse complement strand
CAACGGCTAGGAACAGTTAAAGCCGAAATTCGCCTTTTTCCACCCAACACAACCCGTATTGAACATAAATCCAGCCAAATAATCCCAGGCACATTAGATGCTTTAATCGTGTTGGAAAAATGGGAAGGACTTCGTCAATTATCCTCCTGTAATTCAAATACATTAATTATTCTAAATCAATTTACTGAGTTCCCTCCAGGCAATCGAAAATCAAATGAATTTGAAAAAGATCCTCAAAAATTATGGAAAAAAATAACGAATACCATTATAGAAAACGATTATTCAACACTAGCTGTAACACAGGGCGGACATTCTAGATATACCGCCATTTACATGATTAACGAAGTCATCGAAAAACTACAATTAACAATACAAAAAATAAACTAAAAATAGTTCTCAATATGGAATGGAAAGAAACTTCTCGACTTGCCATGCATTGGCACCTAAACGAACATAACAACAAAATTACCTGCACGCTGTGTCCCCGAAATTGTAAAACACAGTCCGGTCAAATGGGATTTTGCAAAGTTCGTGGAAACGTAATGGGTGAATTCCATACGTTCAATTTTGGAAAATCGGTTACTGCCACCCAAGAATG
>CAZQFZ010000134.1:0-5231 GCA_964592635.1 uncultured Rhizobium sp. | reverse complement strand
CACAGGGAACTGTTTATTATGACAGTTTTATAAACATGTTGCGAGTTTACAACGGTACATCTTGGGGTAACGTAGCTATAGTCTAAATAGACAATAAAAAAGCCGCACAATGCGGCTTTTTTATTTAAGCTAGGATCAGATTGAGACAACGATCTTCGCACATCGAGGGAATACTAAGATATGGTTCTTCTAACAAGAATGGACACGTTGTTTTCCATCGTGCATTTTCTCTAAAGAATTTAAATTCTGCGAGATGCTCTTTATTCATCGGGTCAAAAGGAACACGTTTTTTAAGACGACGATCAAGAATTGTTTGATGGTATTTCATAATGTTTCTCGTTGATTGAAAGTATTTATGCAACTGCGGCAAGAATTTGATCTACTGACACATTGGCTTTACTGCGACTTTTAATCGAGTCTACTGTTGTTTTTGACTTTTTGACACGAGGTTGTTTTGGAGTTCGAGCTTCAATCTCGTCATGAATGGTGGCTTGATCATCTGGTGATTGAAAATCTGGATGCTGGGCAAGGAATTTAAGAGCATCTAGTTTTAACATTGGATAGGGTAGATCGATCATGTCTACACGTACCGGAGCTAAATGCTGTTTGGATTCAGTATGCCAAATTTTCGTAGGATTATTCAGCATTTTAATAACTCGGATTTTATCCGTGCCATAGCGAACTTTTTCCAGAGATACGTTACCAGAAGTGTGTTTGGTGATACCGATAACAGTAAACGATTTTGAAGATGTCATTTGAAGATTTCCTTTTAGTGTCCGGATAAACAAGGAGTGATAGTCATCCGGAACATCAACTATCACCCCATTTGAGTTCGTATTGTATCACAACAATTGGTCTTTGTCAATAGAAAATCACATGAAAGTTTTTTCTACCGACAAAAACACCTTCTTATATTTTTCTAGTAAAATCTCGCGCTGCTCTTCCGGGAATGGCTGAGTAACTTTCAACTCTGACAAGTCAACGCCGTATGATGTACTAACATCATCGATAACGCAATCTGAGTGAATTAATGGCAAGCAGTCATTGTGTAGTGATTCTATAAATCGCAATATGGAAAAACTTGGTTCGTAATATGAAGGAACGATGAGAGTGTATTTTGATCGCTTGATTTGACCCAGATATGAATCACGATCAAGAAAATTGTCTTCGTCTGTAAATTTATTACGGCCATAAAATTGAGGTGTATTAAAATTTGATAAAATCTGCTTAGCGTCATCCCAATATTTTTGACGCTTTTTTTCTACAACGGTCAGTCCAAAAGTAATATCTATGTCTTTTTCGACACTAAAGTCAAATAGACTCGATTTATTTGCTTCTGCTTCTTGTAAATAAAATTGTAAGCTGTCTAATCTTTTTATATTCAGAGAGGGTGAATCATATGCAAAATACAGATGATAATTTTTATGGGGTTTATATTCTTCATGAAATAAATCAAGTGACATCTCAAGCGGATCCCATATAACCTCGTGTAGATTTATTCCGAATTCACGATTGGCTTTTAATAATGCCAAAATATGTATAGTGGGTACGGCGACACTTTGAAAAGTTATTTGACCACTGTCTTTAGGAAATATACCATTTCGTTTAAGCCCTCGCGCCAAGTTCGACGTTGGTGAAAATATTCCACCAAAAAGATATAAATCGCTGTACTTTTTTAAAAAATCAACATTCATGTTCTTGTAAATCTCCTCCCACGAGGACATTTTGATAGCAGAATCATGATAGTACCTAGCAACATCATCGATTTGATTTTCGATTTGAATTTTGGCAGCGTTTTTTATAAACTCCATGCCTTTTGTAGTCTTATGTGCGCTAAGCAAGTCTATATGAGTATTTTTTGTTTTTACAATCGCCATTTGTTGAAAAATGCTTTGATTTGTATTTGAACCTGTTGCCCTGGTGCTATAAATTAATGCGCGTGAAGTCATTTTTACTCCTGTGACTAATATTATATATCAAAATAAACTACTTGTCAAGAGATTTGGCATAAATATATCACGAGGAGAACATATGAGAATTAGAGAAATATTGGGCGAAGAGCAAAAAAGTTTATGGGGAGAAGAGCCTTGGCCTTTAGAGATTGGTCCTAGAGATGAGTATTACAACAAAAAGAGTAATGATAAACTGAATATGCTGAGAAATTTACATAAATCGAAGGATATTGATCCTGAAGATTTTAAACAAGATGATGATGATAATCATTACGTCGGTAGAAATCATAAAAATGATGCTATTGGTGTAACTTTACCTGGTAGATTGTCAATAAATCAATCACTCAATACACCTCACGAATAATTTCAAAATCTTCTTTGGGCCATTTGGCCTTAAACTCTTCTGACTTTACAAACTCGTTATATTCTTTTGCATTGAAGAATGTTCGCTTAAAAACACTCTTGTGGCTGCCCTTAGGGCACACGGTGAAATAAATTGAAGTTGCTTTTCCTGACATAGTTTTTCCTTTGGTAATCTGATACTTTATATTTACAAACCAGACAAATTTTTTATTTTGGCAATGTCTTCGTTCACTGAGAGTTCATTTTTAATTTCTGTTTGTAAATCGAAGGGGCGAACATAATCTATCATGCTGGGTAACCCGCGTACTGCTGCTAACCAATATTCTTTTGTTCGCTCATCAGAACTTAAACTAAAAATTACTTTTGGATTCTGTCTTATCGCAGACATTATGAGTTCTGGAGTTCTAGCCTCTTTTGGAATTTTAGATATATTTTCTGGATTTTTAGATAACGTGGGTAGTATATCTTGAATTTTTTTCTTGACTTCTTCTTGTTGTTTTACCCGCAACTCTGCTTCTGCTCTTTCCCTCTCGGGCCTAGAACGCTCTAATTCTGCTGCTTGAATTTGTCGCTGGTGTCTAATTTTGTTCGCGATTTTATTGAATACTTTTTGCACTTCTGGATTGTCTAAATGTGGCAGAGATGAACCATGATCATCGATGATCTGATTCCAGTTCAACTGATTACTGTTATTTTCTAAAAAATACTCGTCCAGGGTGTCCACCCAATCCGATGCAACTGAGCCAGATGTGCCATCTTGTAAAGCATAAACTATATCTTTTGGAGTAACTACATCTCTGGGCATGTAAAATACAGCATCGGAATCTTTGTTGATCAATTTCTTCTTTATAGCAGGTGTAAAAGATGCAATTGGAAAATATGCAAGCGCATCTCTTATACCGTAATCAGATTTTTCAATAGCAGCAGATAAAATTTTTGAGTCCAGTGATTTTGCTAAGAATTCTTCTGGAAGTTGATCAAGACTACTGTCTTCTGTAAAATAATCGTAATCTACTACAGCATCTACCAACATTTTTGGAGTTATGTTTTTAAGCCCGACACTAAGAATCTCTGGCTCAATATACTCATCATGACCAAGATCCTGTAAAAAATTAACACGCACTTCATATGGCAACAGGTCGGCTATATTCTGAAAATGAGTATCTCGTGGGTCTTTCCAACCATCCTATTGATATGTCTCAATATATTCGTAAGGATCCGCACCGGAATTCCTGAGTTTCAAACTTTTTTTAATGAGTTTTTTTGTTTCGGTGTTTTCTGAGGATTCCTTAATGATTTCTTTGATTTTCATAGTAAATTCCTTTATTAACTATTTATCAACAATTCACTTAGTATTGTTCACTGCCGATATAGTTTTTCCTTCTATAAAATATCAAAAAAACGTAAAGGGACTAACAACCTCAGTGCCATCAGGCGCAACGATCACGTCGGGCTCTGGTGGTTTGCCAAAGTTGTAATTGTATTTTAGGCCATCAGCGCATACGATATTGCAGATTGAGCCATTTACTTCGAACACTGCAACCAGACCATCACTCCGATGTTCCTGAGGAATATCCAAGCCCTCCAGTTTTTTAATCACCGGTTCACCAAACGCACCATACAATCGTCTGATACATTCAATGCAGTTATCTGGCATCAGATCAACGCCATAAGTTGTAGCGAGTGCCTGCTCATAGGTACTGCCATTTTCAACCTTGCGAATAATCACTTCACTCAAGAATTGACCATCACCGCAACTTGGGTCAAGGAATGTTTTGGTTGGATCAGTGAATTGTTCTAGGGGTAACTTGTCAAGAATCTCTTGAACAAGGGGTGTCGGCGTAAATACCTCACCTGTACTCTTAACTCGACTGCGATCGCGTTCTACGCCAGTCATGTATTCACGATTGCGTAAATGATTGATGATTTGTTGTGTATTCATAGTCTGATTGTAACTTATATATCGCGATTTGTCAACACATTTTTATTTAACGTTGACCAATACGCGTTGATGCAATCGCTGAACATTGTAACCACCGGCAAGAATAACTTCGATAGTCACGATGCGATCACCGTTGATGACAAAGTGCCCGCAGAAACCATCTTGACAGTATGCTACACCAGCAGACACGACCTGTTCGACACCGCTTTTATTCAGCTTAGTTGCAATTTTTGCATTACGCTTGTCAGCAGTTGCCTTGGCATTTTTACGAATCAACTCTTCGATCATGTTCCAGCTACGACCGTTAAAGATGTTATACCAAGTCTTGCCACCAGCGATAGAAAACAATGTTTCGTAATATGCTTCAAGACCAAGTTCTTTACGAGCGCCAGATTCTTTAAACTTTGCGATCGCCTCAACACGACCACGAGCCCATTCAACGTCACTATCAGCAATCTTTGCATCTTGTTCAGACATAAAAGTTTCAAGTTGATCGATGATGGTTTTAACAGCGTTGGTCATTTTGAGTTACTCGTTTTGTTGCGATAGGTGTATTATATACCAAGTGTGATTTATTGTCAAATCTTGGAAAATAAAAAAGGGACCTGGTGGTCCCTTTAATTTAATGAATAATCTTTTCTTCAGATAGGCCTAACTTTTCGTCTGTAAGTTGCATCATCACGTCAACGCATCTCTGGTACTGAGCTGTTACAGATTTCAAGAATTCGTCTTCTTGATAAGAATCTCCAAGTTTCAGCTTGTTGATAGCATTTTCCGCTGTAAGGGTTTTTTTCAGTCCCTGAAGCAAGTTAAAAGTAGACATTAGGCCATGGCGGGCGATAGATAGATCATCACCCTCTTCTAAATTTTCGAAAATGATGCCGATGGGAATTCCAGCTGACTGACCTTCTTTTTCTAGATTAAATGTGATTGCTACTCCAAACAAAGGTTCAGGTGAAGTGGGGTTTTCAAGA
>CAZQFZ010000133.1:0-5280 GCA_964592635.1 uncultured Rhizobium sp. | reverse complement strand
AATGAACCGAAGAGGTCGGCATCCCGCCAAAAGCGGGACTGCTCAACGGCTCAAACGGAACGTGATTTGAAACCGCTTCGGTATAAGGAAAGATTTGTAACCTTATAATGAAGCAAACAAAGAGAAAGAGAAAAGTGGAGGAGGTTTCCTCTAGAAAAGGTAAAACACTTAAAAAACAAAATAAAAACAAACGACTATGGCAAAAGAAAAATTCGACCGCAGTAAACCACACGTAAATATTGGTACTATCGGTCACGTAGATCACGGTAAAACAACCCTTACCGCTGCTATCACTAAAGTATTGGCTGACGCAGGTTTATCAGAAGCTCGCTCTTTTGATTCAATCGACTCAGCTCCGGAAGAAAAAGAGCGTGGTATTACTATTAATACAGCACACGTTGAATACTCAACCGCAAATCGTCACTATGCACACGTTGACTGTCCAGGTCACGCGGATTATGTTAAGAACATGGTTACAGGTGCTGCACAAATGGATGGAGCTATCCTAGTTGTAGCTGCTACTGATGGACCAATGCCACAAACTCGTGAGCATATCCTTTTGGCTCGTCAGGTAGGTGTACCTCGTATTGTTGTTTTCATGAACAAAGTGGATATGGTTGATGACGTTGAATTGTTAGAAATCGTTGAAATGGAAATCCGTGATTTGTTAAACAAATACGAATTCCCTGGAGATGAAATTCCAATTATTCGTGGTTCTGCTTTAGGTGGATTAAACGGAGATGCTAAGTGGGTAGAAAAAATCATGGAATTGATGAGTGCTGTTGATACTTATATTCCAGTTCCTCCTCGTGCAGTTGATCTTCCTTTCTTGATGCCAGTTGAAGACGTATTCACGATTACAGGTCGTGGTACAGTTGCTACCGGTCGTATCGAGCGTGGTGTTATCAACTCAAACGAAACAGTAGATATCATAGGATTGGGTGCTGAGAAATTAGGTTCGACTGTTACAGGTGTTGAGATGTTCCGCAAAATTCTTGACCGTGGTGAAGCTGGAGATAACGTAGGATTGTTGTTACGTGGTATTGACAAAAACCAAATCCGCAGAGGAATGGTAATTTGCAAGCCGGGTTCAGTAACTCCTCACTCTAAATTTAAAGCTGAAATCTACGTTCTTTCAAAAGAAGAAGGTGGACGTCATACTCCATTCTTTAACAAATACCGTCCTCAGTTCTACCTACGTACTACTGACGTAACAGGAGAAGTAGTTCTTCCTGATGGAATGGAAATGATTATGCCTGGTGATAACGTAACGATTACAGTACAATTGATCGCACCAATTGCAATGGAGAAAAATCTTCGCTTTGCGATTCGTGAAGGTGGCCGTACAATCGGAGCTGGTCAGGTAACTGAAATTTTAGACTAATCGTCTGATATAAAATTGGATATGAATGTTGGTTGGTTATTTCCGACCAACATTCATTGTCTAATAAAATGGGTGTAGTATAAAAAATTGAATTGCCAACGCCCGTTGTTCTTTATAAAACATATACGGGTGTAGTTCAATGGTAGAATAGCGGTCTCCAAAACCGTTGATCTTGGTTCGAGTCCAGGCACCCGTGCAAATCGTAAAACGATGAATAAAATAAGAGAATATATTAAACTCTCGACTGATGAATTGGTAAACAAAGTGTCTTGGCCTACTTGGGAAGACCTTCAGGAGAGCACCATTATTGTAATGATAGCATCACTCATCATTGCTTTGGTAATCTATGTTATTGATATCATTAGCATGGGAGCACTTGGAACGTTTTATAATATTTTCCAGTCTTAATAAAGCTTAAATGACAAACATGACTCAGGAGCAATATAAATGGTATGTAGTTAGAGCGGTTACCGGTCAGGAAAAGAAGGTAAAAGTTCAAATAGAATCGGAGCTGGAAAGAGCCGGATTGCAGCACCATGTTCCGCAAATATTGATTCCTACAGAGAAAGTTTATCAAATAAAGAACGGTAAAAAAACAACAAAGGAGAAAAACTACTTACCCGGATATATCCTTATTCAGGCAGAATTGGTAGGAGAGGTTCCTCACCTTATTGATTCTGTTAATGGTGTAGTTGGATTTTTAGGCGGTAAATCAATGCCAACGCCATTGCGTCAGTCAGAAGTTAGCCGCATTATGGGTAATGTAGATGATGTAGCTGAACATGGAGAAGTAATGGCTGAGCCATTTATTGTAAATGAGCCGGTGAAGGTAATCGATGGTCCGTTCAGTGGCTTTAGCGGGGTGATTGAGGAAGTGATGGAAGACAAAAAGAAATTGAAAGTAATGGTTAAGATATTTGGACGTAGAACGCCATTGGAGTTAAACTTTGTTCAAGTAGAAAAAGAAAGTTAATTATAAAAAATAGCGCACGAAAGTGCAAGCATAAAACACAATAGGTTATGGCAAAAGAGCTAACAGGGTTTATTAAATTACAGATCAAAGGTGGAGCAGCAAACCCGGCACCTCCAATTGGTCCTGCATTAGGTTCTAAAGGTGTAAACATCATGGACTTTTGTAAGCAGTTCAATGCACGTACACAGGACAAAGCTGGTAAAATTTTACCGGTTGTTATATCTGTATACAGCGACAAGTCGTTTGATTTTGTAATCAAAACCCCACCTGTTGCTGCACAATTGCTTGAAGCAACTAAAGCACCTAAAGGTTCGGCAGAATCAAATCGTAAAAAAGTAGGTTCGATTACTTGGGAGCAAGTTCGCACAATAGCAGAAGATAAAATGCAAGACATGAACTGCTTTAAAGTGGAGTCGGCTATGAAAATGATAGCAGGAACTGCGCGCAGTATGGGTATTAACGTTACAGGTAATTCCCCATTTGAAAACTAAGAAATAATTATTACAACAATGGCTAGAATAAGTAAAAAAAGAAAAACTGCACTATCAAAGATAGACACGGCAAAGCAGTATTCACTTGATGAAGCCTCAAAAATGGTTAAAGAAATTTCTTACACCAAGTTTGATTCATCAGTTGATATCGACATCCGCTTAGGTGTTGACCCAAAGAAAGCCAACCAAATGGTTAGGGGTGTGGTATCATTGCCACATGGTACAGGTAAAGCAGTACGTGTATTGGCATTGGTTACTCCTGAAAAAGAAGCGGAAGCAAAAGAAGCAGGAGCAGACCACGTAGGATTAGATGAGTATATCCAAAAAATTGAAAAAGGTTGGACAGATATCGATATCATCATTACACAACCAAACGTAATGGCTAAGCTTGGAAAATTGGGTAAAATATTAGGTCCAAGAAATTTAATGCCAAACCCAAAATCAGGAACAGTTACACTTGATATTGGCAAGGTAGTAAAAGAAGTAAAAGCAGGTAAAATTGATTTTAAGGTAGACAAAGAAGGCGCTATACATACATCAATTGGAAAATCTTCTTTTGCTCCGGAAAAACTATACGATAATGCTGTGGAACTTATTCAAGCGCTAGTAAAGCTTAAACCATCATCTGCAAAAGGAACTTATCTTAAAGGCGTTGCCATTTCAAGTACCATGAGCCCAGGCATCAAAGTAGATACAAAATCAATCCCGGGCATTTAATCGAAACGCGTTATGAACAAAGAACAAAAAGGAGTAATCATTGAGCAACTTGCTCAAAAATTGAACGACTATAAATTCATCTATATCACCGATGTATCAAGCTTGAATGCACAAAAAACAAGCGAATTAAGAAGAGAATTCTTCAAAGGTGGTATCGAAATGGAAGTAGCCAAAAATACGTTGATCGAAAAAGCCATCCAACGTACAGATAAAGATTTTGGGGCATTGGTTGATACACTAAAAGGAAATACTGCATTGTTATTTACAACTGACAGTAAATTACCTGCAAAAATTATCAAGGATTTTAGAAAGAAAACTGATAAGCCATACCTTAAAGGTGCATACATTGATACGGATATTTTCGTTGGTGATGACCAGTTGGAAGCGCTTATCAAGTTGAAATCAAGAAATGAATTGATTGGAGATGTAATCTTTATGCTACAATCACCTGCACAACAAGTTATTTCTGCTTTACAAAGCAGCGGAGGTAAGTTAGCAGGAATCGTTAAAACACTAAGTGAAAAACCAGAGTAAGAATTAAACAATAACTATACAATAACAACAATTTAAAAACACAAAAAATGGCAGATTTAAAAGCGTTTGCTGAGCAGCTAGTTAGCTTGTCAGTAAAAGATGTAAATGAGTTAGCAAAAATCCTTAAAGAGGAATACGGTATCGAACCTGCTGCTGCAGCTGTAGCTGTAGCTGCTGCACCTGCTGCAGGTGGTGCAGGAGAAGCCGCTGCTGAAAAATCAACTTTTGACGTAATCCTTAAGAGCGCAGGTGCTCAAAAGCTTAACGTAGTAAAAGTGGTTAAAGATCTTACAGGTCTTGGCTTGAAAGAAGCTAAAGAACTTGTAGATGGTGCTCCTAAACCTATCAAAGAAGGTGTAGATAAAGCAACAGCTGAAGACTTAAAAGCTAAATTGACTGAAGCAGGAGCTGAAGTTGAGCTTAAGTAATAAGCTAACATCTTAAAAAGTAGCTGTTTGACCCCGGTTTTTCCGAGGGTCAAATTGCTATTTTATGCAATTAAGGCTAATGCCTTTTTTCGCATATTGGGCATAGCCCTTTTCTATTTTAAGTTTCGTTTAGGTCAAATTAATATTAAACTACATTGGCTAAAAAGAACAATATCACAGAAGAAAGAATAAATTTCTCTTCTGTAAAAAAAGTGCTAGACTATCCAGATTTTTTGGATGTTCAGCTAGAATCTTTCAAAGAATTCTTTCAATTAGATACCACTTCGGAAAGCAGAACTAACGAAGGGTTATTTAAAGTGTTTCAGGAAAATTTTCCTATCACAGATACCAGAAACATATTCGTATTAGAATTTTTAGATTATTTCGTAGATCCACCACGTTACAGTATTGAGGAGTGTATTGAAAGAGGATTGACATATTCAGTTCCTTTGAAAGCAAAACTTAAACTGTCTTGTAATGATCCGGAGCACGAGGACTTTCAAACAATCGTTCAGGATGTTTATTTGGGAACAATTCCATACATGACACCGGGAGGTACGTTTGTAATTAATGGAGCTGAGCGAGTAATTGTTTCTCAATTGCATCGTTCACCGGGCGTTTTCTTCGGTCAAAGTTACCACACGAACGGAACAAAGCTTTACTCTGCAAGGGTAATTCCTTTTAAAGGTTCTTGGATCGAATTTGCAACCGACGTGAAAAACGTAATGTATTCTTACATCGACCGTAAGAAAA
>CAZQFZ010000132.1:0-5305 GCA_964592635.1 uncultured Rhizobium sp. | reverse complement strand
CCTTCACCGATCATGTGACAACCTAACCATTCGCCGTATTTCTTATCGAAAATTACTTTAACGAAACCGTCTTTGTGTCCACTAGCGCTAGCTTTTCCACTCGCAGAGAATGGGAATTTACCTACACGAATTTCAAATCCTTTTTCTTTTGCTTGTGCTTCTGTTAAACCAACAGATGCTACTTCTGGATGGGTGTAAGTACAACCTGGGATATTACCATAGTTCAAAGGTTGTGGGTGATGTCCACAAATTGCTTCTACACAGATTATGCCTTCAGCAGAAGCAACGTGTGCCAAAGCAGGGCCTGGTACGATATCGCCAATTGCATAAACACCAGGAACATTGGTTTTGTAGAACTCATCTACCATCACTTTTCCTTTATCGGTTTTCACACCCATTTCCTCTAAACCTAAGTTTTCAAGGTTGGTTTGAACACCTGCCGCACTTAATACGATATCACATTCTTTCGTTTCAATACCTTTAGCTGTTTTGATGCTTACGATACAGCGGTCATTTTTTACTTCCACTTTCTCTACGCTAGATTCCGTTAAGATTTCAATGCCTTTTTTCTTGTAATTCATCAACATGGCTTTGCTCACCTCTTCGTCTTCGATAGGAAGAATGCGATTCATGAACTCAACTATGGTCACTTTGGTACCGATAGTGTGGTAGAAATATGCAAATTCCATTCCGATTGCACCACTACCTATGATTAACATTTCTTTGGGTTGCTTGGGGAGTACCATGGCTTCACGGTAACCAATTACATGTTTACCATCGATGGGAACAGTTGGAAGTTCGCGACTTCTAGCTCCTGTTGCCAAAATAGTATGATCGGCTTCAACGGTGCTGATAGAACCATCTTCTGCAGTAACTTGGATTTTACCTTTACCAGCAAGTTTCGCATATCCTTTGATGACTTCGATTTTATTCTTTTTCATCAAGAATGCGATTCCCTTACTCATGCCATCTGCAACACCGCGACTGCGTTTTACCATTCCGTCGAAGTCCGTATTCGCTTCTTTCACGGTGATTCCATAATCAGCAGCATGGTTGATGTAATCAAACACTTGAGCACTCTTGAGAAGTGCTTTGGTTGGGATACAACCCCAATTTAAACACACACCACCTAAATCCGCTTTTTCGATGATGGCAACTTTTTTTCCTAATTGAGAAGCACGAATGGCAGCAACGTATCCGCCTGGTCCGCTTCCGATTACGGCAATATCAAATTTCATGTTTTTAAGGTTCTTATTTTATGCGAAGATACTATTTTTTTAATTATCACTCTTAAATTCCAAGGGCTTTGTTTGAAGCGCGTTTACGCTCATTCTCGTCTAACAAAATTTTTCTTAAACGGATGTTTTCAGGTGTAACTTCAACGTACTCATCTGCTTGAATGTATTCCATGGCTTCTTCCAAAGTAAACTCACGTGGAGGAGGTAGGGTAGAGCTATCATCTTTACCTGCAGCACGGAAGTTGGTTAATTGCTTGGCAGTACAAATATTTAACACCAAATCTCCGGGTTTGATATGTTCTCCTACGATTTGACCGGTATAAATTTCAACATTCGGATGAATGAAATAATTTCCACGATCCTTCAGTTTATCCATACTGTAAGTGGTAGATGAACCTTTTTCCTTAGAAATTAACACACCATTGATACGGCCGGGCATTTCACCTTTCCAAGGTTCGTACGCTTTAAAACGATGAGCCATGATGGCTTCCCCTTGAGTAGCAGTTAAAAGATTGTTTCTCAATCCCAAAAGACCTCTCGAAGGAATTTCAAACTCCAAACGAATCATATCTCCTTTTGGTGTCATACTTAACATCTCTGCCTTACGTTGACTCACGTATTCAATTACCTTACCCGAATGTGTTTCAGGAACGTCAACGGTTAGAATTTCAATCGGTTCGCATTTTTGACCATCGATTTCTTTAACGATAACACGAGGTTGTCCTACTTGTAATTCGTACCCTTCACGACGCATAGTTTCTACCAATACTCCTAAGTGAAGAATCCCTCTACCAAAAACCAAGAATTGGTCAGCACTGTTGGTTTCTTCAACGCGCAAGGCCAAATTTTTCTCGGTTTCTTTGATTAAACGTTCGCGAATTTTCTGAGATGTTACGTGTTTCCCTTCCTTTCCAAAAAATGGTGAATTGTTGATGGCAAACAACATACTCATGGTGGGTTCGTCAATTTTCATTTGAGGAAGCGCTTCTGGATTTTCAATATCGCAAACACAATCTCCAATTTCAAAATTTTCCAAACCAGTAACTGCGCAAATATCCCCCGCAAAAACTTCAGTTGCCTTTACTTTACCTAAGCCGGTGAAGGTATATAATTCCTTGATGCGGTGTTTTTCAATTCTCCCATCGCGCTTAACCAACGTAACGGGCATGTTTTCAGTTAAATGACCGCGTTTCAATCTGCCAATGGCAATACGACCGGTGAAACTCGAATAATCCAAACTGGTTACCTGCATTTGAAGCGTGCCTTCTTCTACAACGGGAGCGGGAATTACTTCAATAATGGTATCCATTAAGTAGGTTAAATCCGTGGTTGGGTTTTTGTAATCGGGACCAAACCATCCGTTTTTACCTGAACCAAAAACGGTTTTAAAATCCAACTGTTGTTCGTTCGCTCCTAAATTGAAGAACAAATCAAAGATATCGTCGTGGGTTTTTTCAGGATCACAGTTGGGTTTGTCCACTTTATTAATAACTACAATGGGTTTTTTACCCAAGGCAAGTGCTTTTTGCAACACAAAACGGGTTTGAGGCATAGGACCTTCAAACGCATCAACCAATAGCAATACGCCGTCGGCCATGTTCAATACACGTTCCACTTCTCCACCGAAATCCGCGTGACCTGGGGTGTCAATAATGTTGATTTTTGTTCCTTTCCAGTTAACGCTTACGTTTTTAGCAAGAATGGTAATTCCGCGTTCACGTTCCAAATCGTTGTTGTCGAGGATTAATTCGCCAACTTCTTGATTATCTCTGAATAATTTGGCTTGGTGAAGCATTTTGTCAACCAAGGTAGTTTTCCCGTGGTCAACGTGTGCAATGATGGCAATGTTGCGCAATAAAGACATATATAATATTAAAAATTGCGCAAATTTCGGTATAATTCATTGATAAATTACTATAAGTATGCGGATTATCCAAAAAATAATGAGGAATTAACCCCATCGTGCTTAACTCGTAGTCGATAAACTGCAATTTTTACCCGATGAGATTATTGGGGGATATATTTTTTTTCAATGTTTACTTAACCTCCAATTAATAATAATTTAACATTATGAAAAAGATTCAATTATTGCCTTTGATGGCGGCGACGGTATTATTTGCTGGTTGTGAAAAAGAACAAGTTGTAGCTTACAACGATGTGCCACAGGAAATTCAGAGTTACGTGGAAACTCATTTTTCTTCTAACAAGATTCTTCAAACATTAAAAGATACCGAAGGATTAACTCTGACTTACGATGTTACTTTGGATTCTGCCATAAGTCTTGAATTCAATCGTTCAAAAGAAATAATTTCAATTGATGCTAATTCAAAGTTACCCGACTCTGTTATCCCTAAAAAAATATTGACCTACGTGCTCACCAACTATCCAGATTTAGTAATTACGGATTGGGAAAAAGAAAGTCGGAAGGTTCAGCAAATTGAATTGAATAACGGGCTGGACTTAGAATTTGATGAAGAGGGTAATTACTTAAGAATCGATAATTAAACACTCCTGGGAATTACTAACAGACCCTTGCTTTGAATGCCACTCCCCAATTGCACTCATCAATCCACCTGTACTTGTTCAGATATGGATCTTATTTTGTGGAATGAAATTCATGTTGAACAATGTGAGGTAGTTAGAGTGCAATTTGGGACGCATTAAAGCGGATCCATATAGTTAGAGCGCAATAGCAGATTCTTTGTACACGCTTGGTGGTTGCTTTGTCGCAATTTCTAGCGGATAAAACAACTGGGGGATGGGAATTTTAAGGATTATGGGTGGAGAATTTCGAAATTAGCAGTTAAAGGATTCCAGGTTTAGCTGATTACAGTTCCTAAGATTTTTTGCATCCAAACCAAAGTGAGCCATTGATCGTGCTTTTTACCCACCTGTGGCATGCGTCCAACCTCAACAAAACCCAGGCGCAGATGAAATTCGATGCTTTCCGAATTTTGACTATCGATGCCACCGATCAGAACGTGAATTTTGCGGTCGATGGCTTCTTTAAAAAGCAGTTGCATGAGCCGAAATCCAATTCCACGTCCCTCAAAACCAGGAAAAACATACACCGAATGTTCGGCACTAAAGCGATAACCAAACTTGGCACGAAACGTTTGAAAAGCGGCAAAGCCTACTACATTTCCTTCATTCAAGGCCACTAGAACCGGGAAATTCTGCTCCATCAATTGGTGAAACCACTGTATTTGTACATCCAAATTCCGCTCGGTTTCCTCGTAAATGGAACTGGAATTCGCAATGTAATGATTGATGATTTTCAAAATACCGGGAATATGCCCGATATCGGCGGATTTATATTCAATTTCTGTGGTCATCTTTTTGGGGGACGTTAGGGCTTCGGTACAAAAATGCTAAATTTGCACCTTTATGTACGAATCGGAGATTGCCAAACGCAAAACTTTTGCCATTATTTCTCACCCGGATGCGGGTAAAACCACGTTGACTGAAAAATTCTTGTTATTTGGGGGCCAAATTCAAACTGCAGGTGCGGTGAAGTCCAACAAAATTACAAAAACGGCGGCATCCGATTTCATGGAAATTGAGAAACAACGTGGAATTTCGGTGGCAACTTCGGTTATGACATTCCCCTACAAAGGAAAATGGGTCAATATTTTAGATACTCCGGGTCACAAAGATTTTGCCGAAGATACTTATCGTACTCTTACTGCTGTGGATAGTGTTATTCTCGTGGTGGATAGCGTGAAAGGGGTAGAGGAACAAACCAAACGTTTGATGGAGGTTTGTCGCATGAGAAAAACACCGGTAATTGTTTTTGTAAACAAAATGGACCGCGATGGTAAGGATCCGTTTGATTTATTGGATGAAATTGAGGAACATTTAGATATTCAAGTGCATCCATTGTCATGGCCAATCAACAGCGGGCGCGATTTTAAGGGAGTGTACTTGTTGGCCGATAAGTCGTTGAATCTTTTTGAAAGTAACAAAACCAAATTAACCGATGATGTAGTACGCATTCATGGTGTTGAAGATGAACGATTACCCGATTTAATTGGGACAGCGAATGCGGCAAAATTGAGGGAAGATGT
>CAZQFZ010000131.1:0-5324 GCA_964592635.1 uncultured Rhizobium sp. | reverse complement strand
GATAAGTCAGAATTCAATCGTTCAGTTCAGTCAAATGCCAACAGCGTGAGTTTTTACGATTTCGAAGACGATGATAGTGAAGAATGGTCCGACTTCGAGGAAGACGATTGCGACGATGAGTGGTCATTCAACGATGAGCCGTCAGATTATTCCGATAACGTCCAGTTGGATCTTGAAGAAGACCTGGATGAAACATCTGAGCCTAAAACAGGTAGCTGTATGTTTATCAGAGGTTATGATGACGCCTACAACAGCAAACGTAAAAACGTCGACATCGCGGTAACTGAAAAAGAACGACGTATGTATCTTGATGGTTGGCGCAAAGGCGACGAAGATGCGTGGGAAAATCGTGAACCACAATACAAGTATGTTGAGTCAACGGATGAGATTGTCACGCAAGTAAAACCCACGCCGAATGCTGCCTGGCCCTTTCCCAAATATTAATAATTAAAAATAGTTGACTGTATTATCGACTCTATGATGCCATATCATAGAGTCGGCAATCTCGTTCATTTTAAGGAAAATAATGACTAATGAATTTTGGTTTAGTACACATAAGGATTCTGTAAAAGAACTACAGGCGCTCAAATCGATTCTCGAGGCTGATGGTTTTGATTTAGAGCGATTGAAAAAAGAAATCAACACAGTAGATAAATGCTTCGATCGGATTTATAAATCAGCCTTATCAGCGTATAAGCGTGACATGCCAGTAGCAAAAGATGCGTCATTTTATGTCACTGGTCGAATGGGTAAAAATTCATTTGCTAGGAAAATGCTTGGCAACTTTGGCGAATTCTTGCTAGATGCGGTAGTCAACAGTAATCAAAAAGGGCACTTGGTACCATCTAATTGGTGTCGCTCTATTCATCGTTCTGAATTTGGCATCGCTGACTTAGAAACAGGCAGCCCGGATCGAATCATTCTAGATATCGATGGTAAACCATTTACGTTTGCTAGTGCTAAATTTTTGGCACCAGGTACTGGTTGGGATAAAGTTTCAAATTTAAACAATCCCTATGTTTGGCTAGCCGTAGATAAATTTAACTATCCAGAATTAATCAACGTCAACACAATTGGTCTTTTTACTAACCAAGTACAACCAGAGCGAACACCATTTCACGGCGGGTCCATTACTTTTCCGGAGTTGCAAAAGCAACTTGACGTGACTAATGTTAGACAAACATCTAATCAAATGTTCTGGAATGAATTCTGGACTCAAGTCTTTGGAGTGGTCAATAATAGTAAATTGTTAGTTACCAATAGTGCTATTGAACCACCACGTACTCCAACCGACTATCAAAAAGAGCGCCTGATTAAGCCTATCGAAAGTCACGTTGGGGCAGCTACTTTGATTGCCGCATGTGGCACTGGTAAAATGGTTTGTCAAACTTTTATTCTACCCCGTGAACGCAGTATCAATGTGATCATGAGTGGCGCCAGATTGATTTTGGCACGTCAAATGAATGATTCGATGCATCGTGATATCGAAACTAAATTTAACGTTGTTCATATCATGACAAAGCGTGAGTATCATGGCAGCGCGTATGTTGAAGAAAACAATGAAGTGTTTTCTGCACATGCTGCAAGTGCCCAAGAACTTGCCGACCAGATTTACAAGTATTCAATTAGTTCAAATCCCTATCCACTATATTTGGCCACTATTGAGCCAAGTCTGATTAAAGTCATTACCGCTTTCGACATTCTTGAAGATGGTGAGTTGATTGATCCAGATACTGGACACCTATATCAATGGTGTGAAGATGAAACACAACGTGAAACAGTTTGGTCCCACATCGTTTCTCTATGTCGCGAGGCGATTTATGATGAAGCACATAATCTAGTGTGTGGAGATAATCGCGAGTCTAAACTCAATGAGGAGGCGGTAAAAACAGCCAGACGAAAGGGCAAATATAAAGCGGGTCTGCCTAGATTGAATGCCATTTTCAATCGTAGTACTTACTGGACAGCTACCCGTCAGGTAAATGGTTCTTCACGCGATATGACAAACACTGATATGTTCGGTGAAGTGTTAGCGTGTGTGACACCAAAGCAATCCACTGATATGGGCTATGTTGTCAAACCGCATTTGATTGTATATGGTCTTACTGAGCAAGATGTATTAGATATGAAGATCAAGGGCATTGATGCACTCGATGATTCTGCCAAACTTGAGATTGCCTATTATGTCAAATGTATTGCTGATGCTATAAAAGACTGCCGTGAGCGTGATTTACCGTGTCGCTTGATTGTATTCGTTGATGATGCTGGTAAGCAGGAGCAGTATGCGGAAATTGTTCGCGCACACTTCGAGCATGAAAAATTATATTCTGCTGTAGTTCGTGCCGAAACTCCACAATCACCGCTGCGTAAAAAAGCACAACCAGTTGTCGACACGGACGTGTTGATTGAAGAGAATGCCCAGCCACTAGCACTCGACCGCGAAACTATTTTTCATGAGTTTTCAACTCGTGAAGTAAGTGTGTTGTTTAACTATGCCATCGTTCATGAGGGCATCGACATTGCAGGCTGCACTGGAGTTATCTTTGGTCGCAACTTAAATCAGGTATGGTCTGTTCAAGCAATGGGTCGCGCTCAGCGGTTGTTAAAAGAAGATCGTGATGCCTATTTTGAGGCAGGTGACTTTAGCAAGTACAAAAAGCAATATGGTTTAGTATACTCGTATATCGATCAGTCTGACCCAGATGATCAGCGGGCGCAAGACGAACTTATGGAACTGTACTCGAAGATCATGGATTATTCTGGCGAAGAAGCATGGTTGGAAATCGAAATCAGGACCAGTTCATCGGGTACAAACGGTTTGCCAGATATCGAAGTATCGCCTAATCAGTCTATTGATCTAGAAGATCCGCTTGAGCTAGATGAAGATCTAACAGCAAGAATTCGTGAACTGTATCGCGAGAAACAGGAACGCAACAATACTTTCGATTATTTATATACCAACTAAAAAATTTAAACCAAAAACGCCATAATTAAACACGTTATTAAAAAACGACTTGGTGCCAGTAATTGGCTTAGAGCGAGTGCCTGCTATTGCCAAGAACTATGCGGTGACTCGTCTCGAAGTGTATAACGATGGGGGAACATTACCGCCTTATACGCCAACAGCCCTGCTAAAAGAGATCACTGATCGATTGGTTGGTAGCGTTGATTTTTCTACTGCTAAATTCTTGGTGATATATACCCTTGAGTGGGCTAATTACCTACAAGCAATTCATGGTGTGCCTGCCGAAAATATTACTGTAGTCGGTGACTCCAAAAGATTTGAAGTTAGTGCCTACCAGGGCTATAATTTCATTATGGCTGAGCAATTCTTGGCCAAAGATTTCAACAAGGATGAACAATTGAAGTTCGATGTAATAGTGGGCAATCCGCCTTATCAAGAGACTTTATCAGACGGATCTAGGAAAGACCAAGCAAGCAACTTATGGAGTAAGTTTTGGAAAAAGTCGCTGGAACATTCCGTGATTAGAGGAATAGTGGCGCTTATTACTCCGACGTCTTGGTTGAGTCCGAGTAATGATTTTAGAGGAGACTCTAAGATGGGTGATAGTTCTAGGCTGTGGGATGTTTTCATGAAGTATGATACATATGCTGACGTAAAGAATGTATCCGATCATTTTCAGGGAGTCGGTTCGACGTTCGGATATGTAATCGTGAATAAATCTGCTAAAGGTGGAATAATTTTTAGCGACGGTGCGGACACGTCCCTTGGATTTTTACCAAAGTCTGGAATTGATGAGGTCATGAAATCACTAGACTTAGTTCATAATCTAGATAAGTTTTTTAAAATAAATCAGGATAATACACCAGACTTACGAGTTAGTATTCCATTGACTAGGACTATAGAAAGTGACAATATCGAAATATTAGATGGGGTATCTGTGCCAACAAAGGGTTCTGATAAAGAAGGACTTTATCTTTACGTACATGTCGATACAATGGAAAATGCCCATAAAGTCAGAGATAAAATCATTCACAGCGCTGACATTTTAAACATACATTGTCGGTGGAACGGCTTTATGAACATCAAGACAGTGAGAATGCTCGCATTTAAAAGTTGACAATAAATCAAAAATCTGCTATAATACAATCTGTATCAAAGCAGTGACGTGTATTTAAGATAAAGTCTTAAAAAGACTTGACAATAAATCAAAAATCTGCTATAATACAATCTGTAGTGAGCAGAGTAAGACAGTCCTCCACTACTTAGTCCCCTGACTGTTTAACCTCTTAACCTAACCGCTCAATCCCGAGCATTTGTTTGATTTAAAAGGAAACTAAAATGACTAAATCTGTAGCTACCCTGTCCTCCAACGATCCTCGTGTTGTTGGCTTTTACGACTATGCCCGATCTTTGGTTGCAAAACGTCCGGGCGCATATCTGACAAAAAAATCGTTTAACCTGACACTTTCCAGCGATCTGATCGACTACGCTAACGCTGCTGGTGGTCACTCCGGATATAAATCTGGTGCTCGACCCGTCGGTATTCGCATCTCCACCGATGATCCTCAAACCTTGCGTGATAAAGCACTGTCCTCGATTGAGGAGTTTACTGCGATCATTAACTCTAGCGAATGTGACGCAGCGGAGTACTGTGAGCGCAAATTGGCCGCATATAAAGCTAAACATGCTATCAAAACGGACTCTCGTCCGGCACTGGAAGCATTTTATGCCGAAGGCAACACCTTTGCAGACGTGCAGGCTCTCCGAGCCAAGTATGGTAAGGCTGTAGTCGACGAGTCCTTGTCTAAACTGTACTGGACTGAGTTCCAACTGCGTTTTGGCATGATTTAACTTAATCGACCCAAGGGTGGCTTACTAGCTACCCTCTCCATCAACGTCTTTACAATTAATACCTTAAAGGATAAATCATGACGGAATTTGATCAGGAACTTTTTGACAAAGAACAATCACTCATTTATGTAAGTCCTTATCCAGTAACTGTAGACAGTATACAGGAATGGCTAAGCACAAATTTTAATAATATTTATTTTGATGTCATCGATAACGTCGTTAATGGAACTCTTGGTAGCGATAATGAGCTAGTGCGATTTAGTGCTGTATTAGATAATGGCACTATCAGCGTTGAAGTAAAGGACCATACTGATAAAACTATCAATCTTTTTACATGCGAAGAAGAGTTGTCACTTGTATTAGAGTTACAAAACTGCTAAAATGTGGGTGTGTGCAGGAACTCTGCACACACTTCTAAATCAACTGAAAGAAATAAATGACCAATCTACTAGTCCAAACCAACGATGTCGCGGTGTGTATCGATACCCCATACGAATACGACCTGCAC
>CAZQFZ010000130.1:0-5350 GCA_964592635.1 uncultured Rhizobium sp. | reverse complement strand
TTGAAAACCGTTGACTGTAACAGGTCCGGGGGTTCGAATCCCTCTCTCTCCGCCAGAAATAATTTCATATTGTTTCATTTACTTTGAAACCGTTGTTCTGCAACGGTTTTTTTTATGTTTATACGTTTCACTGAGTTTCCTTTTTTTTCACTCAGTTTCGTTGAATGTTTCACTACTGTTTCACAACAATTTAGAGTGTTTCACATTTTAACAAAACGAAACCTATTGTACAGTTTTATGTCGTAGCACTTTATATTTTGGACGCATACTCCTTTGGTTTCCAATTCTAATTTTGAAGCGTGATATACACAAAAATCAACAACTGTACAACGAAATTCTTCCTAGAAGAAAGAGTTTTAACATCTTCTGGACACCCTATTTGTTGTAGAATTACTTTGCATCGAAAAAAAGTCCAATTCAAAACTGATGCCTACTGCCAAACAAAGTATTGGGATGTGAAAAAAGAATCACCCAAAAGCAATAGTCCAGATTTTGCAATTACTGAACAGAATTTGTCTGATATAAAAAATGCAATAGCGCATTTGGTTAGGGAAGCTAATCAGCAAAATAAAAAGATATCAGCAAAAGAAATCAAAGACATCATTAAGGGCAAAAGTATATACAAACATACCGTTTTATCAGCGAGCAAAGAAATGATAATTCACTATGAGAAAACAAATCAAGCACCCACTAACCAAGAGAAAATAAAAAAAACCTTAGATTACTTCGAAAAGTTCCTAATTAAAACCAATAAAACAGAAATCACATTTGATGACTTCACTAAACAAATGGTAAAGGATTTTGAATTATACTTAAAAAATGATGTGACCTACGGTAATTACGGGAAAAAATTAGATGTTAATACCATTGCTAAGCATATGTCCCGTTTCAAAACTTTTTGGAAATTTGCCATGAATAGCGAATGGACTTCTAAAGACGTGGTTGCGGGCTTTAAAATCAAAAAAGAAGTTAGAAAGCGTCAATCATTAACACTTGAGGAATTTAAACGGTTAAGAGACCTTGATTTGAGTTCTAATGCCGAAAAAGAACGAGTTCGAGATGCTTTTATTTTTTGTTGCTATACGGGGTTGAGATTTGAAGATTCGCAATCCCGTATTTCAGCCAATGATTTCCTATCCGATAACAACAACATACTAAGTTTTAGATGCAGTAAAAACAATACGGATTTGCAAGTTCCCTTAATGAAAGGCGCAATAGAAATTTTCAATAAATATAAAGATGCAAATTTCAGAAAAATAAAAAACAAAGTATTACCTCCTTTCACCAACCAACATGTTAACCGCATATTGAAAATCCTAGCAATAGAAGCCGACATTGATTCAAAAAAGAAGTTAACTTTCCATTTATCCCGACATACATGTGCTCAACTACAGTTCGAAGCCGAAATAGATGAAAAAGTAACAGGTGCTTGGTTGGGGCATATTTCTAATTCAATTACGAGTCAATATCAAAACAACTATAATAAACGTTTAAAAGATGCAGCAGATAAATTTGAAGCCTATTTAAATTCAGAAAGTACTGAATCTGAAATACCATATCCTGATTCCTTGAATTTAAAAGTGCATAATGTAGAATTTTAGAGGATTCATTAAAACGCATTCGGACAACCAAGTATTAAAAACCAAAAGTAGAATTCCATGAAAACAACTTCTTAAGGAGTGCTTTTTTAACTTTCGTATTATTTATGTCAAAAAGAGAATTACATTTAATTATACTTCACTAACAAATTTATAAGCCTGAATTGTACATAAACTTAAACATATTCGAAAAGACAAAACTTTTAACAAATGGCTTAAGTCAAAAAAATTAGTCGAACTTAATCCCCTTAATTGAAATTCTGTTAATGTGTCTTGTACAGTATAAAAAAAGTTGTTAAAATCCTGTTATGCCAATTCCGAAATTGAAAATTCCCGTTTCATTGTTTCTGAAAGTTGAATGTGGTGTTCTTTCATCAACATAATTATTATCAACAATGCCCATTACCCAACCATCTCCAAGACTAGTAATAAGCCACATATATTTGTAATCTAAATTCAAAGCAACCCTAACTTTTTGCTTTGGATTACCTAAAATAAATGATATTCTAGGATTTAAAAATGAAGTATTATCAAGGTCTACATATGACTTAAAAGTCAACTCATCTCCGTAAAAAGACCTTAAATCACATCCGTATTCTAAATCTGAAAAATCAATTAAACCCGCATTAATACCAAGGTTAATTGAAATATTTTTTGAGTGCCAAACTGAATATACACCAAAAGAGGCGGCGGCTGTAATAAATGGACCCCCTCTTTCCCAGCCAACAATATTCCAATTGACACCTGATTGATTTGTTAATTCTTCCTCTAAAGCGACGGCATACTCATAACTACTACTTACAGAATTAACACTAAAATTTATCGGATTAAATTGCATACCAAATTCAAAATTCTTTTCTTGATACAAACGCACACCAAAATCAAATCGATTGCTGTATCCTACATCTAATGGACCTAACCTAGTAAACTCATAACCCAACACATTCAAACTTGCAATGTCCCAAGAGCATCTTACCATTTTCTTGTTTCCAATTTTCTTCGCAGGTTTTTCAACTTCTTCAATGGTCTCAATTTCAACAACTCTCTCTTTTTTAGGCGCTTCATTACTTAAATTATTTGAACTCGCATTAAATACCTCTTTCGTTCCATTTTCATATCGAATGAATAATATTTCCTTTTTGTTTATGTTATATATGGGACCATTCAGATTTTCCCATTTTCTGTATTTTACAGTAATATCAGTAACTTCAGTAACTTTTGATTTTATTTCATCAGCAGTTTTCAACACAATTACATCTTGACCAAATAGCATAGGGAAAATGCAACAATTAAGGAGTCCAATTATTAAATTTTTTTTCATCATATTCAAATCTGTTAAAGAAAAGCGTGGGAGAATACTCATCCCGCAACGCCAGGTCGACCAAGACCTAAATTGACAAAATAAGCAACTACCCACGCTTGGTGGAAGTAGTTGTCATCAGTGTCAATTTTTAATTTTGGTCGTTTTGCGTTGCGACTGTAGACAATTACAATATCTGAATATGTATAACTCTTTTTCTTTTCTACTTCAAATATAGCAACAGAGACTATTATAATCAAAAAAACGTTCCTTTATTTGACCATGTAATACGGGGGGAGCTTTAAGCCATTTTATTAGGTTTTTGAATGAGGTAATTATTTGGGGGAGTATTATTTGGTTATTTGATATTTTGAAAATCATCGAAGATAAGTTTATAACACTTCACCCCTTTTTTTCATTTCACGTATGTAATAACCACTTTTTCGTCTTGGTTTACAATCCTTACTACCTTTAGGTCTCCCTAATTTTAACCCAGACGCTTTTACTCGATTAATTCCTTCCTTTGTTCGTTCAGATATTAATGAACGTTCAAATTCTGCAAATGCACTTAAAAATCTGAAAATGTAATTTACCCGATGCACAATTACTTACAACGAATTTGAGTTTAATTGAATTGAAATAGATTTAACTGCTGGTGGTCCCGACAGGAATCGAACCTGTATCTTGAGTTCCGGAGACTCACGTAGTATCCATTCTACTACGGGACCCACTGATTTATCCAAATCCACTGCAAATATACAACCTTAATTACGGAACTGAGTTATTTCGATTCGGATTTGAATTGAACCTGTACTTTTTGCATTTATTTATTTTATATATTGCAGAGTTATGAAAAGACTTATTTTATCCACCCTTGCCATTGGATTTTTGTTGTTCTTTTGGCAATTTATTTCTCATGCTGCCGGAAACTTTCATAAAAATGCCCAGCAGTACACTAACAAACAGGACGTAATTGCAGCGTCTTTGGATTCGCTAAAATTAGATGAAGGCAGGTATTTGATTCAACAGCCGCATCCCTCCACACCTATGGATCAATTGGAATCGGCTTGGAAGAAATTTGAAGGTCAGCCTTGGTATTTTGTAACGGTTTATCCCCCAAGAAATCCTGAAATGTTACCGTACATGTTGAGAGGTTTGGGAGCAGATCTAGTTGCAGCCTTTTTAATTGTAATGTTGTTTCATTGGATTGGTCCTATCGGATTGCAGAAGTCGTTAGGAATCTCTGTATTTATTGGATTGATAGGATATATTTATCTTCCATATACCAATAGCGTTTGGTATCCGGCATACGACATGATAGCAACGCTTATTGATAGCATTGTTCCTTTTGTGATTATTGGGTTCTTGAATGCAAAATGGATGAATAAAATGAATTCTTAATGGAATAATATTTTTATTCAACAACCCAAGGATTTAGTAGGTGTGGCCTTGGTTAAACTAATTGTTCTGAAATGTATAGACGGTTATTCCGCATACAAATGCCCAGTCCAATCGGTCCAAGCTAATTTATCTTTGTATGGAACCAGCCAGAAGTTGAAGAATTCGTCGTCGATAATCTCTTCAAAATCGGGTCGCAATTTCAAAACACCATTACCGTCGATGATTCCCCAATGGGGTTCTTCATCGGCGGTTTTGTTTTTTTGTGGAAGCAGGACTTTCCAGTATTTGGCGTACAACGTGGCTTCTATACTTTGATAATTGGGTTCAATAATGATTCGTCCATGGCTGTTTGCTAAACCCCAATTACCAGTGGAACTTTGAATTAGTATGAACTGAGGATTATCAAAACGAACGAAATTGACCATAGCGTTTTGCCATATTGTGTCTGTACGATTTTTGATGGAATAGAAATTCACCGGTTTATCTTGAGCGATGTTGAAGCAGATATTTTTGGAAGTGGTTTTTAAAACATAGGCGTCTTGAACTTCCACGTTAATGTTTTTGGGCCCAAAAACAATGGAATCATTTAGAATGGAAACGGAACTCGCATCATCAAAATATTCTGTTGAAATTTTCCCTGTTCTGGGAACAATCCAATGGTAGCGTGTAATATTGGGTTTTAGTTTTTTGTACTTATCGTTTTTGGAGCTGTTTGGGGATGTAATTTCCACTAGAGCCAATTTATTGCTTTTATAAATGAATTTTCCTCCAGCGTTGACTGATTTTTTTTGAAGGGTAATTTTGTTGATGATTTTTCCCTCAGCATTGAGAATTTGATAATTGATATCTAAAGATTTTTCATCGATATAAAGTACAAAATAGTCCACTCCAGAATTCTGTAAAGCCATAATATTATTTGGTTTTGCAATGCTGTTATTTAGAACCATACATCCATTTATAGGGTCAATTTTAATGATATTCCATAGTTCTTCTACTATCTTTTTTTTGTTGGAAAGGTGGGTAACAATTAATTTTCCGTAAAAAATATGAT
>CAZQFZ010000129.1:0-5361 GCA_964592635.1 uncultured Rhizobium sp. | reverse complement strand
CCAAAATCTTTGGATTTTTTTGAAAAAGATATTGCAGAATAAAATTATAATCGTATCTTTGCAGTCCCTTCAAAAAAGGAAGCCCAGGTGGCGGAATTGGTAGACGCGCTGGTCTCAAACACCAGTGAGCTAACCCTCGTACCGGTTCGACTCCGGTCCTGGGCACCACTTGAACCGAAAAATATCATTTGGTATCAACTCAATCGACGGTCATAGCTTGGCCGTCGATTTGTTTTTACCTGAAATCCAGTCCTCAGAAAAACTCAAACTTACCGTGTATTGTCACGGTTTTAAAGGGTTTAAAGATTGGGGCTTTGTTCCCCATCTCCATGATTTTTTTGTAACAGAAGATCATGCGTTTCTTACTTTTAACCATTCACATAATGGCGTAATAAATCGAGATTTCGACGATCTCGATTCATTTGCTATTAATTCTGTTTCTCAAGAACTACGCGACCTGGAATCCATTGCTTTTTGGTTGGTGAATGAAGGTTGTGAATTGTATTCCTTACATCCCGAAAAAATATCGTGGTTAGGACACAGTCGCGGCGGCGGAAATGTGCTGGTTTTTGCATCAAAATTTCCGGAATATGTAGATAAAGTGGTTACTTGGGCTGCATTAGCCGATTATTCATATTTATTTAGAACCATAAATTTGGAACAATGGAGAGATAGTCAAATCATCTACATAAATAATATTCGAACACAACAAAAAATGCCGTTGAATTTTTCGATTTATCAAGATTATCAAGAACATGTTTCCGATTTTAATATAGTAAATGCCATTCAAAAAATCAATAAACCGGTATTGATTATCCATGGTAAAAACGATGAGTCCGTTCCTTTTGAACATGCAGAAAAACTATTTCAAGCTTGTTCTCATAGTGTTTTAATTCCCGTTGAAAAAGCGGGACATACATTTGGCTGTGCACATCCCATGAAAGATTTATCCGAAGCACCGGATTATTTTTGGACGGTTTTAGACAACACGCTGGAGTTTATTTCGGAAGATATTGAGCTTTTTTGAGACGATCATTGATTGCCATTCCCAAATCAATAGCAGGAACCCAATCGAAAATGGCCCAATCAAATCCTGTATCGTCCAATTGTCGAAGTGTAGCGAATAAATTTTGAGCCGCTTCTTGGAACAATCCTTTATCGCTTAGCACATACCATACAATTTGTATGGTTGGTATGCCGAAGGAATTTAGTTTTTCTTGAATCCCTGCTTTGTCTGAATTCTGGAAAACAACAACACCGATTTTTTTATTTTGATCAAGTATTTGCGCTTTATAATTTTCGAGTTCTTCTACACAAATCAATTTGCAATTGGGAGCATAGTGGTGCTTTAATTGACCCGGTGCAACCGGATGTTCTTCTGGTTGATTCGCTAATGTTGCCGTAGGTAAAACCTCTAAGATTTCATCGACGGTTATTCCGCCAAGTCGTTGAATTTTAATATCATCCCCCAAAAAAGAAACAATAGTAGATTCCAACCCAATTGAACAGTTTCCACCATCAAGGATATAGGGAATTCTTCCTTGCAATTGTTGAAAAACGTGGTTTGAAGAAGTGGGACTCACATATTTAAACGGATTGGCACTCGGGGCTGCAACTGGAAAGGATAGTGCTTGTAAAAGTTCCAAAGTGATTCTATGATTCGGCATTCGAACTGCTACGAAACTACTACCGGATGTAGCGATATCGGGCACAATATTTCTTTTAGGTAGGATAACTGTAAGTGGACCAGGCCAGAATCTCTCTATCAATTTTTGACATCCCACAGGTACCGAAATGACTAATTTATTCAACATGTCAATGTGACCAATATGCAAAATCAAAGGATCAAAGTAGGGGCGATTTTTTGCCTCGAAAATTTTCAAAATAGCATCTTCATTCAGTCCATTTCCTGCCAAACCATAGACAGTTTCTGTAGGAATAGCAACCAATTCACCATTTTTCAATAATTCTATCGCGCGATGAACATCATGACCAATTTGCGTATCGAACAATGAATTTTCCATGGCGGTTTTAACGACGTTTTAAATTGTATTTGTCTATTTTATTGTATAAATGACTGCGTTGAATGTCGATTTCTGTGGCTGTTTTGGCCACATTCCAATTGTTCTGAATTAGCTTGCGTTCGATAAACACTTTTTCGGCCCAATCCCTAAAATCCTGCAGTGTTTGGTAATCGTCAACCACACCAAATGGATCAGAGCCTCGATGAGCAGGATTGGAGAACATGTAAACATCGTCGCCAGTGATTTTTTGACCACAGAGAATAACCAATCGTTCTACCACATTTCGCAATTCACGAATATTACCTGTCCAGTCCACTTCTTTTAATGCTCGATAACCATCTTCTGTAAATTGCTTTATTGGCATGTTGTTTTCCTTGCAAATTTCATCAAGAAATTTATTCGCAATCAATGGAATATCATCGGCACGATCGTTGAGTTTAGGTACGTGAATGAGAATTACGGAAAGTCTATGGTATAAATCCATTCTAAAATTCCCTTTTTCAATTTCATCTAGCAAATCTTTGTTTGTAGCTGCCACAATTCGTACATCTACCTTAATTTCTTTATCACCGCCAACACGGGTTATTTTACCTTCTTGAATAGCTCGAAGTACTTTGGCCTGCGCTGCCATGCTCATATCGCCGATTTCATCCAAAAACAAAGTTCCTCCGTTGGCTTGTTCAAATTTTCCAATTCGTTGTTTGATAGCAGAAGTAAAACTTCCTTTTTCATGTCCAAACAATTCGCTTTCTATTAGTTCTGTAGGAATAGATGCACAGTTTACTTCAATTAAAGGCATATTCGCACGGGTACTTTTTTCGTGAATCCAACGTGCTACGAGCTCTTTACCCGTTCCGTTTTCGCCGGTAACCAATACACGAGCTTCCGTGGGTGCTACTTTTTCTATGGTTTCTTTGATTTTGCCAATCGCCGGGGTTTCGCCTATAATGTCGAACGTTTTGGCTACTTTGCGCTTTAAAATGGCCGTTTCAGCTACTAGATTATTTTTATCTACCGCATTTCGAAGCGTAATCAACAACCGATTTAAATCGGGTGGCTTTGTGATGAAATCATAAGCCCCTTTTTTGGTTGAATCAATGGCCATTTCAACATTACCATGACCTGAAATCATCACCATGGGGATTTCAGGTTTGAAGGCTTGGACTCGCTCCAACAACTCAACACCGTCGATTCCAGGCATCTTTACATCGCAAAGTATGACATCATAATTGTTCTTTTGGATGAGTTGCCATCCTTTTTCACCGTTTTCAGCCGTGGTAACTTCAAAATTTTCGTATTCTAGAATTTCTTTTAGAGTTTCCCTGATAGGAGCCTCATCATCGATTACTAATATATTGGGCATAATAAATAAGTTTAATGTTCTTTGTTCAGTTTAAATTTCTTTGGAATAAATGCATCCTTTGATTACTTAAGTTTAGATATGATTCAGACTGAATTCTACGCTTTTTAAAAATCATAATAAAGGTATATTGCTGATTTCTTTTCAAATTGGAGCTGCAAACATCTCAAAACGCGAAAATATTTGTTTGTGTTTATTAACTGTCTACAAATATGGTGATTTATTTTTTAGACAGTTTGTTTTTTCGGGGGATGTTTTCCACGAGTTGCCCACCTTGTTAGGGTGTACATGCTACAGTTCGCTCTGTATAATTTAAAAATCTCTATTAAATAGATATTCAAACAAATATATTTAGATAAGTGGTTTTTTTGGAGGTCTTTTTTGCTGATTTTCGGTTGTAAAATTCTATTTAATTTTGGCAATTGAAAATGTACTCTGCTACAGATATTTCCTCTCTAACTGGGTTTTGAACGATAAAATTGAAATCGAAAATGGGATAAATCCACGATAAACAAATCTTTTCCACCGACCAAATGCAGAGATTCTTTCAAAAATATTTGCGATTCTTAGTAATATGCGAGATATTTGTTTTTAGTTGCAATATAATACAACGAATAAATGGCAAATAAATACCTTTGGTTATTAGCACTTGGAATGATTGGTGTGGGCTCAACGAATGCTCAGCAGGATCCTTCCTTTACGCATTTTACCTACAACAAACTCATGTACAATCCAGCGTATGCCGGAGCATCAGGTAATTTTTGCTTGAATGCCATTTCGCATCAACAATGGTTGGGATATGAAGATCAAACTTCTCTGTTAAAAACACAGGGTGGATTGCCTGTTTCCGATAATCTTGCTCAAAATATTGGAGCAAAAACAAACGGTGCTGCTTTTACCGCTCCAATTTCTATAAAAATTGGCGAAAATAAAGTGAACATTGGAGGGGTATTTATGAACTTCATGAAAGATCGCGTCGCTTATGAAGATAACACCTTTCTAAGGGGTGGTTTATCCGGTGCATACACAATGGCAGACGGATCAAACATTCGTCTTGGTTTTGAAATAACTTCACTAACAAAAATGTTGGATGGTAAAGGGTTAAGAGCACATGATCCTTCCGACCCCAATATTCCTACCTCCAACTCCGGTGAAACAAAACTCACTTTTGGATCAGGTATATATTACAGTAATCCCAATGTTCTAGATGGTATTTGGGGAGGTGTTAGTATGACACACATGGCCCCACAAACTTTTGCCTACGGCACAAGTGGAACAATCAAAATTACTACCGCTCGACACTTATATATAGTAGGGGGTGCTAAAATGGAACAATTTCTTTCTAATCCTTCATGGACATTTGAACCGGCTTTTATGTTAAAATCAGCAATGGGAGAGAACGGAGGATTTGTAAAACCAGAATTAGATTTACAAGGAATGATGACGTTTGATAATCTATATGCTGCCGGATTGAATCTTCGATCATACGGATTTGGTATGGATGCTGCAAGTATCATGCTTGGATATTATCCTCCGATTCCAGGTGCCAATGCCCCAGGATCACGCCAAACTTTGCGCGTCGGTTATTCATACGATTTAACTCTGTCTAACGTGCGTCGCACAAGTTGGGGAACCCACGAATTACAAGTGAATTATTGCTTTAACTTCGAATTACCTACTCGTCCACCAAAAGTATATCGCCATCCACGTTGGATGATGCGTAACCCCAATATGGATTAATTTTTTATCCACATACAATAAACAATTAAAAGAATCGTTTAAATTAAACTGAATAAGTAAAAAACTTGGAATATTGAAGTATTTCTATATTTTTGCAACTTCACAAGAACTTAACTTGAAATTAAAAGAACTAAAAATGAAAAGCCAAGTGATGGGTTTTATGTCAAAACTAAAAAACACAAAAAGAGCAATCGGCGTGCTTGCAAATCCTAAATTAAGATATGCAGCAATTGCATC
>CAZQFZ010000128.1:0-5389 GCA_964592635.1 uncultured Rhizobium sp. | reverse complement strand
ATTTCGAAAGAAGTAAATATTCGGGAAACCATCAATATGAGTAGCCAAATTTTTGCAAGCACTAACAGTCCTTGTATAAATGACACACTGTTACTTATTTTAAATCATGGGAATAGTAAAATGGATAATTTAAACTTGGCATATAGTTGGAGTAAAAATTCAACCAAACTTCCAGCTGAAAATTCCAATTCTTTAAAAATAATACCACCGCTAAAAAATAACGATGCATTTTGGGCAACAGTTTCTACGAATTATTTGTGCGCAGTTCCCCAATTATCAAACAGTGATACAGTAACAGTTGAATTAAAGACGCCAACATTAAATATATCAGCTGATTGGGACACATTGTTTGCAACAAATTTTCCAGGATTTGGCACTGTAAATTGGTATTTAAATGGAATCAAAGTCGGTATTGGTCCAAAGTTTACCGTTACAGAATTAGGTAGATACGTGGCGGTTTTGGTGTGGCAAGGTTGCAGCGGTGATAGCTCCAATGCAATCAACATCCATTCTTTGAACAATGAACAATTAAATGAAAACAAGCTCCAATTATTTCCCAATCCAAGCAACGGTAGTATCTTTATTACTTCAACAGAAGATATTAGTGGAATTATTATTTATGGTTTAGATGGTAGAATAATTTTATCTGAACAATGTACAAAGACGTATATGAATGGAGCGCAGTCGTCCAATAATAGAATTTTGAAGAAACTGGGTTCAGGAAATTACGAAATCAATTTATCGCCGGGAATGTATATTGCAGAAATCAAATATCGGTCTAAAATAGATTTAAAAGAAAGGACATTTTCTGATAAATTGATTGTTAAATAAATTGTTTGGCGTTTTCAGCCGATGGTTAACATGGATATCTCGTAGGTTTGATGGTTTGATAATTAAAAGCTTTCGGCCGATGGTTAACATGGCTAACTCGTAGGTTTGATGGTTTGATAATTAAAATCATTCAACCTATGATTAACGTGGTTAATTTATTGGTTTGATAATTTACATTATGTTAAATAAAAAAGATAAAAAGAAAGAGGGACAGGTTTGTCCCTCTTTATACAATATAAACAGCTATACGTTAGAATTGCAAGTAACCACTGCTATTAATTTCCTTTTCAGAAACCACTTCTCCATTCACCAAAATTTGCATTGTTGCAGAACCACCACCATTAATTCTAACAGATAAAGACAACATATCGGTTTTATCAATTACGTCAAAATCCTTAGACCAATCGCAATTAACATCAGAAATGCTTGAAACTGTTCCTTGTTTATTCTGATACGAAACATCCATTTTCTTAGCATCACCGATCAAACGATAACTGAATTTATCTCCAATTGACAAAGTAACTCCAGCAGTAAGGGTTCGGATTTTATCGCGTTGTTCGGTTTCGCATGCTTTATCGCTCAGCTCCATACAGCAGGTTTTGATACCTTTTGAAATTTCAATTAATTCCTCTTTAGAATACTTTGAATTTTCAGATGCATACTCCAAGTAACCTCTAGCTTCTTTCCAAAGGGCCATCAATTCATTTTCAAGTTTGACTTTATTTTCACCAGTAGCTTTAGATTTTGCATCCATTAATTTTTTCGATTCATGTTTTATTAATGCAACGCCTAAATTCCAATTGGCATCATGATAAAACTCATCCAATTCGCGAGATTTACGATAATCTTTCGTTGCCTCATCCATTCTTCTAGCTTTTTCATTTAAATATCCGCGAATCCAGTAATTTCTTGCTGTTGGAGCATTTTTAATTTGTTCATCAATTTCAATCATCAAATCCGCTTCCCTATCTATTGCAATGTAATAATTAACCAAAACATTAAAAATCTCATTATTATTATTACTCTTTACCAACGCTTCTTTGATTACTCGTTTGGCACCCGCAGTATCTTTATTTAACAGTAATTCTTTTGAATAACTTTCAACTAATATTGCACTGGGCATCTCAGATTTCAACAATCCATCCAAAATCTGAAGTCTCAACGCTTTGTCGGAGTTATTCAAAGCAAAAAATGCAATTCTATCCACGAAGAAGTCGCGCTCTACTTTTTGACCTTTTAGATTATTGATCATTGAGGTATCTAGTTTACTGTATAGGCTCAAAAGATTCTGATAATACACCACTAAAGTATCGTAGTAAAACGATTTTTTACTCTCAGAAACCTTAGTAAGCATGTCGGATACATTTTGAGATTCATTAAATGTAGCTGCAAACACGTTACCTACTTCAAACTTCGCTTCTTCAAGTTCCTCAGCTTTCTTTTTTAATGGATTTTGAAAGAAATTCAAAATTGATTGGCTTGCAATCAATCCCGACTGATTCGCTATGGGTGCAATCATTGGATTTCCTCGTTTATCAAAAATATTGCGATATACTTTTGCTTTAATGAGGAACATTCTAGGCATGTTGGCAGTTTTGGGGTGGACTGATGCTTTATCAATTTCCTCCTTTGCAATTATTATATCGTCTGGAGTACCACTCTCCAATGCAAATTCAGCAGAATTGATTGAACGAGTTTGAGAGAACGCATCTGAACTGATTCCCAATCCAATTGCTAAAATTACATAATACAACTTTCTCATATTCTTAACTTTAATTTATTTTTTTATTCCGAATTTCTTATTCTTCATTCAGATTTTCGGATTCATTTTCATTATTTGTATCTTCAGTTTCATTAATATCAGAAGCTTTTTCTTCACTTTCAACCACTTCCACATCTCCTAAATTTACTCCATCTATTAACACATCTTCCAATTCTTCCTCATCATCCTCGCGAGGTGTTTTTGCGATATTAGCAATTGCATCTTTTTCCTTGATATTAATTAGACGAACCCCTTGAGCTGCTCGACCCATGACTCTCAACTTGTCGGTTGCCATTCTTATAGTCATACCGCTTTTGTTGATAATCATCAATCCATCTTCGTCGGTAACTTCCAAAATACCTACTAGATTTCCAGTTTTCTCGGTAACTGAAATGGTTTTTACACCTTTTCCTCCCCTACCTGTAACTCGATAATCGTCTAGATCAGTACGTTTTCCGTAACCCTTTTCACTGACAACTAAAATGGTTGTCGCCTTTTTAACTGGATTAACACAAACCATGCCAATTACCTCATCGCTATCGTCTTCCAAAGTTACACCGCGAACACCAGCAGCAGTTCTTCCCATTGGGCGCACCTTGGTTTCTGAAAAACGAATCGCTTTTCCTTTTCTTTTAGCAATAACGATTTCACTCTCACCATCGGTTAAACATGCTTGCAATAATTCATCCCCATCGCGAACAGTAATGGCATTGATACCATTGGCTCTAGGGCGACTGTAAGCTTCTAATGAAGTCTTTTTAATTACGCCGTTCTTAGTCACCATAATGATAAAATTATTCTCTAAATATTCGGGATCCTTAAGATTATTGATATTCAGATATGCTTTTATCTTATCGTCGGAGGGGATGTTAATTACGTTTTGGATGGGTCTTCCTTTTGTTGCTTTAGCACCTTCAGGAATTTCATATACTTTTAACCAGAAACATCTACCCTGTTCTGTAAATAACAACAAATAGTTGTGAGTGCTTGCCACAAACAGATGCTCAACGAAGTCTTCATCTCTATGAGAAACCCCCCGCATGCCACGTCCACCGCGATTTTGTTCTTTATATTCTGACAAAACCGTGCGTTTGATATATCCTTTATGAGAAATTGTAATTACTACTTCTTCATTTGGGATTAAATCTTCGATATTGATTTCTTCGGCATTGAATTCAATTTCCGTTTTACGATCATCACCAAATTTATTAGAAACCTCAATGGTTTCATCCTTGATAATGGACATTCTCAAGTCTTTATCGCCCAGGATTTTCTCGTAGTATTCAATTTCCTTTAATACAGCATTGTATTCTTCACGAATTTTATCTATTTCGAGACCAGTTAACCGTTGAAGACGCATATCCAAAATGGCTTTTGATTGAATTTCACTCAATCCGAATTTTTCCATCAATCCATTTTTGGCTTCCTCTGGGGTTTGGCTCTTTCTGATCAATTCAATTACTGCATCTAAATTATCGAGTGCAATAATCAACCCTTCCAAGATATGAATTCTTTTTCTCGCTTCACGAAGCAGATATTCTGTTCTTCGAACTACAATCTCATGTCGATGGTTAACATAATGCTTAATCATGTCTTTCAGATTGAGCATTTCTGGTTTACCATGCACAAGAGCAATATTGTTTACTGAGAAACTGCTTTGAAGAGGAGTGTATTTGTATAATTGATTCAATATAACATTGGGAATTGCATCGCGTTTTAATTCAAAAACGATTCTCATTCCCTGACGTCCACTTTCATCACGAACGGCCGAAATTCCTTCAATTACTTTTTCGTTGATTAAATCAACTGCTTTTACAATGATTTGAGGAGGTGAAACTTGATACGGAACTTGCGAAACAACAATCATTTCCTTACCCGTTTTGGTTGTTTCGATTTCTGCTTTTCCGCGAATCACAATTCTCCCCCTACCGGTTTCAAAAGCATCTCGAATACCTTCAACACCATAGATTATTGCACCTGTCGGAAAATCTGGACCTTTCACATGTTCCATCAAATCCGCTACGGTAACATCGTTATTTTCGATATATGCACAAATTGCAGCACATACTTCTCTCAAGTTGTGAGGAGCCATATTGGTAGCCATACCAACGGCAATTCCACTAGCACCATTGACCAATAAATTGGGTATTTTCGCTGGTAAAACGGTGGGTTCCTCTAAACTTTCGTCAAAATTAGGGCGGTAATCAACAGTTTCCTTGTCGATATCCACCATCATTTCTTCCGCAATTTTCCGAAGTCTAGCTTCGGTGTAACGCATCGCAGCTGGAGGATCCCCATCAATGGAACCAAAGTTTCCTTGTCCATCAACAAAGGGATATCTCAAACTCCAATCCTGAGCCATACGAACCATAGTATCGTACACTGAAGAATCGCCGTGTGGGTGATATTTACCTAGAACCTCACCTACTATACGAGCCGACTTTTTATAGGGTCGGTTGGATGCGAGACCTAATTCAACCATTCCAAACAACACTCTTCTATGTACTGGTTTTAAACCATCACGCACATCAGGTAGCGCACGAGAAACAATCACCGACATCGAATAATCGATGTATGCGGTTTTCATTTCATCTTCAATATTAATTGGAATTATTCTCTCGGTGAACTCTTCGGGATTAAGATTATTTTCTTCCATTTTCAAAAATTCAAATATCCGCAATTTACTTTAAAACAAGGGATTTACAGCACGAAAGAGATAGTTTGTTGCCCACATTTTTTATACATATTGGACAAATAAAAATAGGCGGGTTTTGAAAACCCGCCTATTTTTATAAT
>CAZQFZ010000127.1:0-5575 GCA_964592635.1 uncultured Rhizobium sp. | reverse complement strand
ATCAATACGCTCAATGGTTACCGATGTTTTTGCAATTTGTTTTGCTGATTTTAATAATTCGATAGATTTTTTAATGGATAGATCACTTTTATCTCCTTTGGAATATGAGTCTATTCCGCATTGAATAATTTCTTTGGCAACATTGTCAGAAATCATTCTGTACTGCAAGTTGTTTTGGCCTAAAAGGTTAAGAATTAAGTTTAAACCCTCGCGAGATTTATTAAGCAAGTCTTTACCATGTAAGTAGCCATCTTTAGGGCTGTTCTTGCGTTTTGATTTTGTGTCCTCAATTAATAGCTGAATTTCATGTAATGGCCCCTCGGTAAATTTTTTATTTATGTAGGTAATTACATTCTCAGCGGAGTTATTAAATAGGTTTGCAATTTGGACGCGATCAAATCGAAGAAGTAAACCAATTAAAATGTCATCTATGAATTTTTCAAGTTGTTGCTGCTTTGTAAAAGTGTAGGTTTGGGCATCACCAACAGTCTTTACGAAATCATTAAAATTTTCCGATTCAATTAACTTGATTTTGAATTCTAAACCCTCTTTTATTTCATCTATTGAATTACTTAATAATTTTAATGTACTAATATTGTTGAAATATGAAAAGTTTTTAGAACTAAGTTCTTTTCCAGACGTAACTTTTGTCCAAATTTCAATCGCTTTATTCTTGTCACCATTTTTCAAATAGTTCAGAGCGGTACCGTCAAAATTGTTAACCTCAATAAACCAGAATAACGAGTTATTTATTTTGTCTTGATTTATTTCGATTTTAGTTGAGGCTTGAATTACCGTTGATTCAGATAACTGAATGGGTGTTAAAAAACTAAAATTATAATCGGAGTCATAAGATCGCCCAATGCTCAAATTTTTTATTATTAGACTTTTTCTATTTTGAATCTCCCTTTCTGAAGAATTGGCCAACAAGCCCAAGATTCTATAAGGATTATTCTCTATTAACTCCATTGATGTGTTGCGCGTTTAATGTTATTGTAAAAGTTTGGTTTCGAGGGGACTCTCAAGATTTAAAACATGAATAATGCCTGGTTGTGAGAATGTTATTTTTGACTTTGGATGGATTGATCCAACTCCTTGGTCATGTTGTTAATCGTGAGAATTCGTGTGTGGATTTGATATTCTAAAAGTTTTTCTAAATCTGTTTTTTGACCGTAAACTTTAGTGAAAACCACCAATAATTCAAGACTCAGCAAAAAGATGAAAACAAGAATATATACAATAAGTGCGATTCTAGAATCTCTTAAAATTCCAATCATAAGTGAGAGTTCATCTAAAAATCCTCTGTTTTCTTTCTGTTCTTTTTTAATAGTTTCGTAGAGATTTATTTTTTCGTCTTCTATTTCATTGATCTTATTATTAATGAGCGCAATCTGTTGGCTGATTCTTTTTTTATCTTCGAATGCCGGATTGGTAATTTGAGTTCGATTGGTTTGTGTGACAGGTAATAAATTCACATCTTTATTTAGTTGTTCCTTGTCAATATCTTTTGGAATTTGTTTGCGGGTTGTCGACTCTGATATCACATTAATCAAAGGATTTTTGTTTAATTCGTCGGTTAATACTTGCTCCTTGCTTTTTTGCTCTTGCAATTGAATTTCCAGTTCGTTTTTGCGATTTTCGAGCTGCTTAGATTGGGAGGTTGTTATTTTTGTGGCTTCTTCGCCAACAATCATGGTTTTTCTTTTGTCGAGGTCATCGGAGTAAATGATTTGGTCCAAAATAAGTGAACCAATAATTGACATGACAATAGCCAAAGTTACACGGAAGCCTACGACTACTTTATTTGAACTATTCGCCAAAATGATTTGGCGCTCAATTTGGATGACAATAAATGCAAGAATACACGCAGTGGCGATGCTCGCAAATGTGCTCACATCCAAGTATCTGTGTGCAAATGAAAAGCCTACTAAAAACCAAAGAATAGAAATGATGAACAATCCTGCCAAATACTGTTTGATTTTCCCTTTGGCGGCTTCGCTGCAGGTATTCAATAATTGGTAATTGAATCCGGTCAAAAAACAACCGAATTTTAAAATTCTATTTTCAATCATTTTAGTTCAAGAATTTAGAAACTGAAATTGCATTTAATCCTCTCAAAAAGCCTTTATTGTAGGAGAGTAGGATACGTTTTAGTGCACCTGTTCCATTAGGTATTTCTGATTTGAACTTATTTAATTGATCAACATGGGTTTTGAGTTTTACCGTATGCTGTTTTAACTCTTCCACTAGATCTATGAGGCCCGCTTTTGACCTTGTATTGATGTGGAATTCAATCTCATTTAATTTGTCGCTATATGTTAATAATAGCTGATCTACCTTAAGTTCAAAATCGATGGTTAAAAACTCTAAGTTGTCCTTACGATAGCTATCATCTGGATTAGCAAGGGCATCATTGAATCCATTTTCTTCCCAATTGTTTTGGAGGAATAAATACAAACCTTCAATGTCAACTATTTTATCATTGATTGAATGTGTTTGTTTTTGATTAGAATTAGCTACGGTATCAATATTTGTAATTTTAGGAGTCTCATTAAGTTCAGATTGGTTAGATTTCTCAATGAATAAATCCTCGGGAATATCATTATTAGATTGATTTTCTGTAGGGGCAGGTGCTGTGGATTTGTTTAAAAAACTGAATATTGACATGTTATTTTATTTTTTTATTATCGGAACTTCGTACTTAGTGTGTCCTAACCCATGGCATTTTTTGCATAAGGTTACAAGTAAAGGGTTGCTGTATTCCCAAGGTTCAACGAATCTTCCAAGTTCTGAATTGAAATGATATTGCCTGTGATGAACTTGCAAGTCTTCGCCGGTTCCACAATTTCTACACTTGTTATTGTCTCGCTGAAGAATTTCTTGACGCTTGTTCTTCCATTCGATTTTAAACAACGCTTCTTTGTAGCCACCATGTTTTAAAGGTAAACTGACTGAGTATTGTGTATTGCTTTTAACCTCATTAAAGGTGTTTTTTTGGCGATTTTTAAGTATATACCTTGATTTCATTAGGCGTAAAAGCAATTATAGTTGAGCACCAAAACTATCATTTGATATGATTGTATCCCACAAAAAAAAATTGTAGTTTTTAAAATTTTGTGTAACTTGCTTTTTAATTGGTGGATTATGGAACAAGAAAATAAATATGAACGTCCTTCTACAATAAGAATCATCCGGGAAAGCAATGGTTATTCCCAGGAATATGTGGCTTCGAAACTAGAAATCACACAACAAGCATATTCCAATATTGAGAAAAATCCTGAAAATGCTTCAGTGAAGCGACTAAAGCAGATTTCATCGATTTTTTCTGTGCCGGTTACAAGTTTAATTGGTGAGTCTGAGCATTACGTTCAGCAGAATTTTCAACAGCAAGGTGGGCAAGCTGCAACAATTATTCATGTACAAGGAATGCCTGAAAATGAGAGACAACTTTACGAGCGGTTGATTGAGGAAATGAAATCGGAAATAAAATTACTGAGGTCAATATTGGATAATAAGGTCAAATAAAACCTCCTTTGGTAATGAGATTTTATTTTAAGGCTCAAAACCTCACCAAATCCACCAATCTACCGTTTGCTTTGAAGCCTTCTTCCTCGTCAGATTCTGTGCTGGAGTTGAAATCATCGTCGTAATATTCGATAGTCACTGGGAAGTTTATTTTTTTGATTTCTGAGATACTCACAATCAAAAGGGTTTCATTTTGTAAATTGTCAGAATAGGTATTTTTATTACGGAGTAAGTCTATTTGTTCCTGGGTACATTCTAGTTCAAAATAAATATTTTCAAAATGTCCCACTTTGATGAAGGTATAAGTAGAATCATTCTTAGTATAAATATCTGATATCGAGAAGTCATTGATCAGTTGATATTGAGTGTTTAAAACGGGTTGGTAATCAATCGAATGCTCAAAATAAATACTGTCCCAGCAGTACTTAATACCAAATTGACTTACAATGTTTGAAATGTAGTTGTCTTTTTCCTTTCGGTCCTGCTCAATTCTTTCACGGATTTCTTTTTCTTTGACTGACTCCCCACATCCCCCGAAAAAGAAAAGAGATAGAATAAATAGGGCGATTGTAAATTTACTTGTCATCCCTCTTGTAAAACGCGCTGAATAAAAGTCCTAAGCCAACAATCACATCAATGATGTTCCAGAGTTCACGTCCAAAGGCGAGTTTGAAAAATGGTTGAAACATGAGGGCGAGAGCGCCGAAAATTAACATTTCGGTTTCGCGGCCCTCTTGGTTGGCCCGGTAGGCGAGAATTCCGAAGCCAATCATGCTGGCGAACCTGACGAATTGATAATAGCCGTAAGGCATGTCTGCCAAACATAGGAACAATAGGGCTGCAAGTGCGATTTTCAGGATTTTCATATTCAGCAATTTAACTAAAAAAGAAAAATTCCATGCAGGGTATTTGATATTGCGGAGTCACCCTTTTCGACATTTGAATTTATTTGTGATTGTTTTTCTTCTCTAATTTCTTAATGCTCTCTGTTGGCGGTAAGTTTTCTGGCATAGTCCCGCCTAATTCTTCTATCGTTTTACGAACTTTTTTGCCGACTTCATAGTGGGTTTGGTTTGCATTTTGTTTGCCTCTAATTTGTTCTCGTTTTAACTTTTCCTCGGTTTGTGTGGCACGAAATAAATTTGCGGCTAATTCTGTACTTCCCATATGGTCGAGAATCTGTTGACTTTTCTTTAGTCCTTTTTTTTGATGTATGGCTTTGGCATCTAATCCACCATAAAGACCTTTGTAACCATGATTTTGAAATATGGCATAGTCTAATGGGTCAATTACCCCAGCTTCTCTCGCTGCCGCAGCCAATTGAGTGTTGTGTTTTGCCATTTCGTTGCGCAAGAATAAACGCTTTTCTTCTTCTGTATTAAGCTGTTGATATACTTTTAAACTTTGTAACTCTTGAATCCGGGTTTGAATTGCAAAATAGGTTTGTCCTTGTGCAACAACTTCTTTGCTTGGGTCAGCGTTTTGAACAATTAAGTAGCAAAAATATCTTGAAAGCTTGAAACTGGGGTAAGGATGAGATGCACCAGAACCTATCTGCACCACCTCGTCGGCTTCAACGAGGTGGTGTGATACCAGTTGCCCACTGTTGGCACAAGCATCTTTAGCTTTATTTATAACACCAACAAAGTTTCTGCTGAAGTCCGAGTATTCCAACACCTTGGCAAGCTGCCTAGCATACCAAAATTCATTGCCATTTTCATCGGTTTGTTTTATTCGCTCAAAAAGTGAATTGCCGTGTTTTAAGATTTCTTTTGCCATGTAGTTTTGACTTCAACAAAAGACGAATATAATTCCTGTAAATGCAATTTGATTGTGTGAACGTGCCCAATGTTTGAGTGATTATCAGTTTTATTAATTTGCAATAAGATATTAACAGATCAACTTAATTACCTCTTGAGTCATTCATTTTACATAAATTCGAAGTTCCCTCCGACAGATATTTTACCCACCCCCATGCACCTAGATTCTGCTAATTCATTTACATATACTGTCCTGCCCATGCTCAAGCAAATGGCCGCTTTTGCGATGT
>CAZQFZ010000126.1:0-5700 GCA_964592635.1 uncultured Rhizobium sp. | reverse complement strand
AAAAAGGCAAACGAAAATCCGAGTATTGGCGTTTTGCTATGCAAGGACAAAGACAGTGAAGTTGTAGAATATGCTTTAAGCAGAAGCCTCTCGCCGACAATGGTGTCAGAGTATAAAACGCAACTGCCGGACAAGAAAATTTTACAACAAAAACTACACGAACTGTTTGAAAATGAGAAGGACTAGAAATAGCGTCACTACTGCTAACACGGGCTGAGCAAAAGCGGCCTTTAAGTGCTCCGCAGACCGTCCTGTGGTTAATCCAAGGTTGGTTCTCCGCATCAACAATTGTGTTGAAAACCGCCATCTTGGGGCAGCCGCAAACCTTGTGTGATATGAAGTCAATGAGCCTTGAAACAACTCAACGACATGCTGATGCACTGATGAGAGACCAACGCAGGTCGGGTAGTCTCTAAAGCGCACCTTTCCGGATTAGGTTTCAGAATAGCCCGTGTGGCTGTGCCGGAATCTGCATAAGGATTAGCACGTGGCTTTAGAGGAGGGCGCGCATAGCACCTGGGCAAAACAATTCTCTCACTTTGTGCAACAGGTATGCAGTGCCAAACGCCAGGAACCAATTGCCCGGCGCGGGTGCCAGAGCCCGGGCTGGGTTGTGGGCAAAGGGAAATCTGCAGACAGCGCAGTATGGGCCATACGAACGGCGCTGAAGGAAAGCCGCCAGGTATGGTATTGCGATCACAGCCGATTTCTCTTCAACCGTGCCAGGGCGACGGCGGGCGGTGCGCAGGGTTCAAACGATCTGCAGGACTTCTTTCAGCTGGAAGCGCCCGATTCCTTTGGCAATATGGCCGGGAAGCAGCTGGTGTATCTGCTTACAGAGCGATAAGTCTCCATTTGTTTGAATCCAGTATACAGCGGATTGAAAGTGCCACAGGACTCAATAGTAATCCATTTGTGGGTTGTTCATACAGGTGGATACGCAGAATTATCGATTCGACTTAGCCCATTGTACCATATCGTACAAATCTGCGAAGCATGGTTGCCTGAGTACGGTGTCTTTGTCTATATAAACGATATGTGAGATATCAAGGCCGTTAGTCAATTGGTCAAATGTGTCCAGGTTGTTGATGTACTGTATATGTTTGTCGTAATACTGGTAATCCGTGTAATATCGCCTGAAGTACACGAAATCTCCGCCTTTCAGGCCGGGTGCAACTACCACAATCTTTGAAGCTGAATCAAGATATTTGATCTGCTTGATGGCTTTGGGTATACAGGTCTGACAATTCTGACCATAGAAAGTAATAAAATACGTATGTTCTGGCAATTTGATGAATTCAGTCGGAGTCATGGACATAAGAATGACTGCCATTAATATGAAAATATTTCCTCTAACCATGACTACCTCATTTTAAAAATTGTAAATTTAGTTTTGCTATTCTTTGTGTAGCTTTTTAAATCCTTAAATACTAATCTATTTTTGTGCACAGATGTTAGGATGTGGTTTTCAAGAGTGCACGCTGAAATCAACTCCGATCTTTTGGTGTTATAGATCAAGAGTGCTAATTTGCCTTTTTCTGAAATGCTCACAAAAACATATTTGCGATTTATAAATATGTCAAAAATACTAAAATTGCTGAAGTATGAGTTGTTTACAAAGCCTTTGACTTGACTGTAGTTATTAAAACTATCCGCATTTAAAAACCTGAATTTTATGGGGATGTTTACTCTTGTGTTTTTGTGAATAATATGTAATGTTGGTTCAACTTGGTCAATCCAGGCTTTATGTTTCCTATATTGGACAAGTTTAACTGAAGGGAAATATTCACTTGTCCACCTTTTCCTCATAGCAGTGGTTGCAAATACAGGACCCAATTTTTGCGTGATTATCCGATGGTTATCCCAATCCAGAAAAACTTGAGCTGTCAGGAAAATACCATTATTCAGTGAACTATCAAAGCCACAACAGTAATTTATGTTGAATGAATTTATTAATGCATACCGTTGCTTGAAAGATGCTATGCTTAAGGTGTGAAATGTGTGTTCTGCAAACAATAAGGAATAGTCATGAATGCTTGGGTTGGTTACGAGTGGCTTGTAAATTATCCAGTTCACTATATTCCCAAAATAATCAATTTTAAGAATTATATTCAATTGTTTTAGTTCAAATTCAGTTGCTGTTCCGCTGTCTAAATATCTGAATTTACCCTGAATTATTGCTCCTTGATCAAATGTGTGAAATTCAGTAGCTTCTATTTCCATTTCACTGCCAAAAGCTCCATTACTTATGTATTTATTTCGATGTGCTATGAAATAATCCGCGCAATTCCGGCAGTTAGCATGAATTGATTTATAAACTCCGAGAACGATGCTTTCAAGATTGGAAAATAGCGGCACACTTGCACCTTTTTTGCAATCGAACATTGTTACTTCCTTGCTAACCCGACTCCGCCGAAAGATGTACCTGTTATTAGGTGATAGGCGGTGAACTGCTGCATTGTAGCGTGAATCTGATAGTGAATCCGGTAATTCAAATGAACTTTTAAACACGAATAATTTATTCTTTTTTAACCCACTGTAGCAGATTCCTGGCAGTAACGTGTCTATTGGATCGTGTTGAAATACACGCTGACTAATATGGAGTTGACAGGTGTTGGAGTAATTTGTTATGATATTGTTTAATAAGTTTAAATCTCTCGCATTAAGATTCTGCAAGAAACAGAACCAAAGGGAACAATGCAATAGGGCCTTTACCATTTTCAAGTTTTAAAAACGATCTGTCGGAAAATTGCCGACAGATCGTTTATTTGTTCATTGACTAGCGGGATACAATAGGATGGTTTGGCTACCATGAGTAAACTTTGCCCAACAAAGTTCATTTGCAAAGAACGTATTGCAAAGAAACTCTTGCTGCCCTCCTTGCTCTTGATTAATCAATCGGCCACAACCTTTGCTTGAGATTGGAACACCATTAATGAACCCCGTTGCGCAATTCAGGGCTTCAGTTGGCATGTCTTCGTTTTCCCACGTATCCCACACATCGTTTGCAGTGGTGATAACCGGACTTCCGAGTAAAGTGGTAACTGTGCTTGTGAACTGGATACCGTTGGTTCCGTTCAAGCGTTCAAGGTTGCCATTGTAAATTCGGTAAACTTTATCCGCGGCTTGGCCTCTGACTGAGAATGCTGAACAACAGACTGCTGCAAACAATAATAGTTTGGTTTTCATTTGTTTCCTATTGAATATTAAATTCAGCATGACTACCTTATTTTAAAAATTTCAAATTTGGTTTGACCATCTGACAAGTAACTTTTCGTGTCTTTAAAAGTCAACTGATTCCCATCTACCGAAATCAGCACGTGTTGATTCAATTGGAATGCAGAAATTATTACATTCCTTTTTAGGTCATATGTCATGAGGTTTATATTCCCTTTTTCCACAAATGAAACAAAAACGTATTTTCTGTTCATGTGAATATTGAAAATTGCGTAATGAGTGTAGAAGTTACCATGCTCATCAAAACCTTTCACATCTTTGTAGCTCTTAACGCTATCGACATTGAAATACTGGAACTTAATGGGGGTAATTGTTTGCGTATTGTTCTTGTTTATGTGCAAATTATGCTCTACTTGGTCAATCCAAGCAGTGGTGCTTTTGTGTTGGACAAGTTTTACGGATGGAGAGTATTCACTCGTCCACCGTTGTTTCATTCCATCGCTCGCTTGAATTGGGCCAAGGGCAATCGGGATTATTCGGTGTTGCTGCCAATCCAGCATTACCTGTGTAGTAAAAAACAAATTGGCACTCCTTGCACTATCGTAACCGCAACAATATTGCAGGTTGTACAAAGTCATAAGAGCTTGTTGATTGTCAAATTGTTTCAAATGAATGCATTTGTATGTGCGTTCTGCATAGATGAATTGATATGTTCCTAAGACTGAATGTATTTGTAATGGATCGTTAATTATCCAATCTAGAATATTCCCATTGTAGTCTATTTTTAATAACATGTTTACCCTTTTTAACTCAAATTCCTGGTTTCTGCCGCTGTCCAAATACCTGAATTTACCATGCACAAGAATCCCTTTGTCGTATAAATAAATCTCCGTAGCCTCTAATTCCAATTCGCTGCCATATGCCCCTTCCTTTAAATACTTCATTCTATGCTGATAAAAATACTCTGCACAGCCGAGGCAGCTGTCGTAGATAGAAAAATAAATTTCCTTTACTAGTGCATTGAATTTACCTATTAATGGAATGGAGATGCCATTTTTCCTGTCGAAAAGCGTAACCTCTTCACTCACACTACTTTTCCTAATCAAATATCTATTTCCCGGAGAAGAAAAGAAGCCTGCTTTGCTGTATCGTGAATCTGATAAGGAATCAGGCAGAATTATGGGTCGCTTTTGTTTGAATAACTGAAAAGGCGTTTTACCATAGTACCAATTACCCGGCAAGATAGTGTCCTTTGGATTTGAAGACTTATCTGTTGGATATATGACTTTGTAGTTTGTTGGTTTATTTAATTGGATCGTTGAATACAATGGATAACAGATTGCGCTACTGTCGCAGCATATTTGGCATAAAAACCACAGGATTAATGAATTAGAAGGTTTCATTTATTTATGATAATTAACAGGCGACCTTCACTCTAATAAAGGCCGCCTGTATAGTTGTTAGTTGCTTGCAGGATACAGTAGAATCGATCTGCCGCTTGCCGTGTACCTAGCCCAACAAAGCTCGTTTGCGTAGGCGATATTACAGAGGAATTCTTTTTGACCCCAATAGTCATATGTGCTAACCAAACGCCCACAACCTTTGGTTGAGATTCGGACACCATTAATGAACTCACTTGTACAATTTAGCGCTTCCGTTGGCATGTCTTCATTACCCCAGGTATCCCAGACGTCATTTGCTGTTGTGATTACAGGACTACCCAGTAGGGTTGTAACTGTGCTAGTGAACTGGATGCCGTTGGTTCCGTTCAAGCGCTCAAGGTTGCCATTGTAAATTCGGTAAACTTCATTTGGAGTTTGTGCGCCGATGGATAATACAGTACAACAGAGAGCTGTCAGCAAGAATAGTTTGGTTTTCATTGTTTTTTGTGTCTTTTGTTTTGTCCCTACTCTAATCGCTTTTCGGGGTCTGCGCCTACAATAATTAACCGGTATGTTCTTGGAAGACCTCAAAGGTTAAAAAAAAAAATCAGCGCATTGTCATTATGGTGTCATCTTGTTGTTTTGATTTTATATGAAAGGTTATAGTAATTATTCTACATTGGGTAATATCAAGACATCACGACTTTCGATAAGTTAATAAGATGGTGGAATGTGGAGGTATTATTGTAACTCGTATTGGCTTATGATGAATCACTTAATGAGTGTTTTTATAGCCAAATGCCAGCGATATACCTCGATTTACCAGTTTCAATAAATTGAACATTTTCAAACACCATTATGCGACGTTCTATTTTTAGTTTTCACCCCTTCTCCTCTTTCCATCCATGCTTCCCCGTCAGCGGCACAAAACGGAAATCGCCCAGCACTTCATGGCGGATGCCATCGGCTTCGCGGTACACGCGCACCATCTTCTGGTCGTTGCGGCCCTTGCCGACCGGTATGACCAGGATGCCGCCGGGTTTGAGCTGCGAAACGAGGGCAGAGGGTACAGCCCTCGCGCCGGCTTTGACTAGGATTCTGTCGTACGGCGCCTCCGGCAGATAGCCTTCTGAACCGTCGC
>CAZQFZ010000125.1:0-5973 GCA_964592635.1 uncultured Rhizobium sp. | reverse complement strand
TTAGGCAAGAACTTCCAACCGTATATTGGAGATCAAACCCCTCATAAGGGCTATTATACTCAAGAAGAAATTAAAGAGGTCATTGCATACGCCCAACAAAGGCACATCAACATCATTCCGGAAATTGAAATGCCCGGACACGCTAGAGCTGCCTTATCCGCATATCCAAAATTTAGTTGTAAGAAACTTCCATTAGAACCACTTACTATGTGGGGAGTGAGCGAAGATGTATTTTGCACCTCCGACAGTACTTTCCAATTCATTTATGGCATTTTAGATGAGGTGATGGACTTATTCCCAAGTAAAACAATCCATATTGGTGGAGATGAAGTCCCCAAAAATCGTTGGAAAGAATGCCCCACTTGTCAAAAAAACAAAATTGAACATCATTTAGCGAATGAAGAAGAATTGCAGAGTTATTTTATAAAAAAAATAGATCGGTACATTACATCTAAGGGTCGCGAGATCATGGGTTGGGATGAAATTCTGGAAGGAGGGCTTTCACCGAATGCGCGAGTGATGAGTTGGAGAGGAACTGAGGGTGGAATAATAGCTGCAAAACAGAAACATTATGTGGTTATGACTCCTGGATCTCACTGTTATTTTGACCACTATCAGGGTGAACGAAATCAAGAACCATTGGCTATTGGAGGATTTACACCCATTGAAAAAGTGTATGCGTTCGAACCCATACCCACAGAACTTGAACCACAATACATTCCCTTTATTTTGGGGGCACAAGGAAATGTTTGGACTGAATATATGGCTACACCAGAACATGTATTGTACATGATTTTGCCAAGGGCTTCAGCTCTCTCTGAAGTTCTTTGGAATGTTTGTACGATACCGGTAGCAAATCGAAATTTCAAAAACTACCAAAATCGACTTTTGAGCCACTTCGATTATTACAATAGAATTAATTGGAATTATTCAAGATCCATTTATCAAATTCGTTCTGAAATTTTTACGGACAGCAAAAATGTCATCCACTTAAGTTTAGAAAGTCATTTTCCCGACAAACCGATTTACTATCAATACACACCGCTAACACCCAGAAATTTCGACCTGAATTTCTCGAAAAAAAACAAACATTCACAAAGCAATACCCCGCCACCACCCGCTTTAGGAGAAGTTTTAACATATACCGGTTCGATAGCCATTAATGAAAGTTGCAATATCCAAGCAATAGTTATGTCGGATCAACAATTAACTCCTTGGAATAAAAGTTTTTATGTAAACAAAGCGACAGGAAAAACGATCACTCTTCGAAAAAATCCGAGCAATCGTTACAACATCGGTGGCAGTTCAACTTTGGTAGATGGGATCGTAGGAACTACACCTTGGACATCGAAGGAATGGATTGGTTTTTTAGGGGATACCTTAGATGCTACATTGGATTTGTTCGTGAATTACAATAAAAATATCGACAATAATCAACAGCTAACGACAAACAAAGACAGTGTACATGTTTATTTTTTGAATGCGTCCGAGAGTTGGATCCATTTACCTGTTGCAATTAGTATTCAGACCAGCAAGGATGGAAAAAAATTCAGAACCATTCACAAACTAAATTCGAATAAATATTCCAGTGAGCAAAAAAACACTGGGAAGTTTACATTTAAATTAAAATCAAAATCCCGTTTTATTCGTGTGGTTGGCATACCACAACGATCAATCCCTCTTGGATTACCGGGGGCTGGTGATGTGGCTTGGCTTTTTGTTTCTGAAATACAAGTAAAGTAATAATCATCAGTATAAATAATTCAAATACATTGAAATTGAACCACTTAATCTAAATTAGTACCTCACAAAACAACCTCAAAACAGCAGTCCAAAAGAACAATTACCAAGAATGTAATAATTCTTAACTGCCCAACAGAAATTTCAAGACCAATAAATCACACAATCATCAAGATCATTTAATAAGCATACAGCATTTATGAATCGCAGAAAATTAATCAAAGCTTTTAGTATTGGAACTACATTCTGGGGAATAAATAAAATAATTGGCCGAACCGATGCAGTGTCAATTGTATCTGAATCACCCTCAATTGAAAATTCAATAAAATCCTTTGACCATGAACCAACTCATCAGAATAGAAATCATGAAACCAATTTGCCCGACTATCAGAGTCAAATGGATTCAACAAAACAATCTTTAAAAAAAATCACTCCTATTGTTCTAAGCACCTGGCATAATCAAGGGGTAGCTTCAAATACAAAAGCATGGGAAGTGCTTAATCAAAAAGGGAATGCTTTGGATGCAGTTGAACAAGGTGCAAAAATGAGTGAACTGGATGAAAACAATTGTTGCGTAGGTTTAGGAGCAAATCCTGACAGAGAAGGAATTGTTACTTTAGATGCTTGCATTATGAATAGTGAACATCAATGCGGATCCGTATTGGCCTTGGAACGAATAAAACATCCAATTTCAGTAGCTCGAAAGGTGATGGAAAATACACCTCATGTAGTGTTAACGGGTGAAGGGGCTCAACAATTTGCCATTTGTCAAGGTTTCGAGTTACAAGCACAAGTTCTAAGCCCACAAGCACAAAAAAACTATGACAATTGGCTTAAAAAATCCGAATATCGTCCTCAAATCAACATTGAACGAAATGAAAAAAACATTGCTCCTCCCAGTAAAATGGATGGTGGGGAATTCAATCACGATACCATTGGAGTCATTGCAATGGATTCTAATGGCAATTTTAGTGGCGCTTGTACCACCAGTGGAATGGCATTTAAAATGCGGGGTAGAATTGGCGATTCTCCATTAATCAGTGCGGGATTGTATGTCGACAATGAAATCGGTGCAGCTACTTGCAGCGGTTTGGGAGAAGAAGTTATTCGATGCTGTGGCAGTTTCTTAGTGGTAGAATATATGAGGCAGGGTTACCATCCCACAGAAGCATGCAAAAAAACACTCGAACGAATCGTATCCAAATCCAAATTGAAAGCATCAGAATTCCAAGTGGGATTTATAGCAATTAACAAAAAAGGCGAGTTCGGAGGATATAGCATTAATCCCAATTTTGATTTTACAGTAACGACCCCGCAATTTGAACACGAAAAAAGAATCGCAAAAAGCTTATACAATTAAAAATTTATAAAAAAATGACTACCACTTTAGAAATAGCATGTTGCAACTGGATATCATGCGTATATGCAAAAGAAAATGGAGCTAATAGAATAGAATTGCTCGAAAATTTAGCCGATGGCGGTTGCACACCATCTTTCGGGATGATCAAACAATCGTTAACTCTAAATTTACCCATTTATGTAATGATTCGACCTCGCGGTGGCAACTTCAACTACAGCAATGACGAATTTGAAATTATGAAATCCGACATTGAAATTTGCAAGCAGCTTGGCGTAGATGGAATTGTTTTTGGTATTCTCAATTCAGAAAACAAAATCGACAAATCCAGATGTGCCGAATTATTAAAGTTATGGGGCGGTCCTGCAACTTTTCACCGTGCATTTGATGAAACACCTGATCCTTTTGTAGCGGCTCAAGAGATTATTGAGTTGGGATTTGAACGAATTTTAACCAGTGGACAAAAATCCAACATTGTGGAAGGAATGCATTTAGTGAAAGATTTGATTTCCAAATTCAAAGAACAAATCTCTTTCATGCCCGGTTGTGGAGTTAGTCCCCAGAACGGAAGTACTATAATTCAAACTACTCTTTCCAAAGAAATTCACGCAACATGTAAAATCGAATCGAACGAGGGTTATGGACATAGCGACCCTGAACAAATCAAACAATTAAGAGAAACGGTTTAAACATGGAGTAACATTTCAGAGCAAGAACTTCGCCATTCGTGGTATTGTATATTCCCTATTTATTTTAGGGAAATATGAATTTGTTTTGCACTTCCTATCACACATTTCCTATCGCACATTTTTTATTTTGAACTAGCAATCATGTAATTTCTATCGTGCATTTTGGAAAGTTCTAGAAAATTTCTTTATCACCTTCCATGTACTGCGATCACTGCGAAAAACACTGTACAATCCTTGTTCTTCTTGAGGTGGATCAGCAGAATATCCCATACCCAATTTCATAAAGTAATTATCACTCACATTCTCTTTTATGCCCGCATATCCCCAAAAATTAAATCCTTGAATATTGTTTTCTAAACCAAGAGTAAAAATTAAAGCGTAAAAACCATCTCGCCACAAGGTCTTAGAATGGGGTGAAAACCGTGATTTCTGAAATGCAGCTGTTGAACTTTCAAGATTGTAATTCGCATCCCGCTCCAAACCAAATTCTTCAATTACCAATGGTATTCCTATATTTTGGCAGATTAAAGCATGACTCTTGATATACTCCGAAATTTGACTCAAACAATCTGAACTGAATACCTCAGAAGATGAACCCTGATACCAATTCCATGTTTTAGGCCAGATATGAATGGTGGCGTAATCGATATAAGGTAACCGGTGAATTCGTTCAAATAATTCCATACTATTAAACAACCCAATTTTACCCTCTACACCTATGGAAATCAAATGATTTGAATCTAAATCTCGTATTAACTTTGCACTTTTCTCAATCCAATTTACATAATTTTCGATTTCAATTTTCTTCATAGGACGAGGCTCGTTGGCTAACTGCCAAGCAAATATAGCCGGGTGCTCAGAGTACTTTTTACCATCTAAACTGCTTTTGTATTGTAAAATAAATTTAACAAAATCCCAATACCATTTTTGAGCAGTTGAATCTGAATAAAACGTCGAAATATACTCACAATATCTATCCCAATCCCAACTTTCCGTTTTGGGCAATGGAGGCGGAATCAAAAGGGAATTCTCCTTTTTCCATTTTGTCTCTGAATCCTGATTTTTTTCTAAATCAGTACCCATTTCTTGAATACTTGTTGAAAATGAATTTCGCTTTTGCTGAACCGACCATTCCACATATTGCCCCAAACCACCGGTCCACTCCCAATTATTGGTTAATACAAAAACTACCTTCATATCCCGTTTTTCCACTTCTACTAGAAAGCGATCAAACCCCCTTAAAATCGCTAAATTATACTTTTTTGGGGATGGCTGTAAGCTTGGAAATACGCGATATGCATAAGATGAGTCTCCATCTGCAGTAATAAATACACGAAGCATAGTTACACCTTTACTTTTCAGAAAATCCAACTCCTTTCTCACCCTACGCAAACCCTTTATACTGTCAACGCAAGCAAATCCTCCGTACCAATAATTCGTACCAAAATATGGCTGAAAAGGAATTTTGCCTCCCAAATTGTCTTTGATTTTCGGGGGATGGTAGTTCTGCACCTCTGGATTCGGTGAAGTCGAAAAATGAAACGTTGCATTTAATACAACGGAATCGAAAATCCCCAATAAAAAACAAAACAGCAAACATTTAACCATTATATTTTTCTTTAACACCATATAACCAACCATCTTTTTCATTTTACCGCCCATCTTTGAAAGTACTTTAGTTTATTTTTTTTGTCCAACCGCTATTAAAAAGATATACATCGTATTTCAAAAAAATCGCGCATTCAATTACACCTTTTGTTTACGATAATTACAATTTTATGCAAAGCTAATTTTATCCATGAATTAATTACGATTGTATATCCAACAAATACCATGTTTTAAAACTAAGGAACTGCTTTTACAGAATAACACACTCTTGAAAATGTATTTAAACATCAAAGGGCCCTTGCGGGGCCCTTTGACTGACAACTGTTAAATAATACTATGATTAAAAAAATAGTATTCAAATTTTTGAGTAATGAAACAATTAGGTAAATAAACAAAGGGAATTCTCAACGTTAACTTTTACACAACTCACACAAATCATGAATTTCACATGAATTGAGAATCCCCAGTGCAATTTTATACCCCACCTTGTTAAGGTCACTTTTTAAACAAATACCATTCGTTTAATTAATGTTGGATGTTGATCTTAGTGCTTACTACTTTTTCGCCACTGATTACTTT
>CAZQFZ010000124.1:0-6047 GCA_964592635.1 uncultured Rhizobium sp. | reverse complement strand
TTCAAAAAAAATCCCCGAAGGAAACCCTCGGGGATTAAATATCAGGTGATTCGGATGGGTTAACTTCTTATTTAACCGATTTGCGAATGATGTTTAATGCGCCACCTTCTTTGAACCACTCGATTTGTTGAGCATTGTAACTGTGGTTCACTGTGATGGTTTCAGACGTTCCATTGTCGTGGTTCAACACCAATTGCAATGACTTGTCTGGAGCAAATTCAGTCAATCCAATGATATCGATGGTATCGTTCTCTTGGATTTTATCGTAATCTGCTTTATCTGCAAACGTCAATGCCAACATACCTTGCTTTTTCAAGTTGGTTTCGTGAATACGTGCAAATGATTTTACCAAAACGGCTCTTACTCCCAAATGACGAGGCTCCATAGCAGCATGTTCGCGACTAGAACCTTCACCATAGTTTTCATCACCTACTACAATACTTCCAATGCCAGCGGCTTTGTAAGCACGTTGTGTAGCTGGAACTGCTTCGTAGTTGCCTGTCAACTGGTTTTTCACTTCGTTGGTTTTTTCATTGAAGAAATTCACAGCACCGATCAACATGTTGTTGGAAATGTTATCTAAGTGACCACGGAATTTCAACCAAGGACCAGCCATAGAAATGTGATCCGTAGTACATTTTCCTTTTGCTTTGATCAATAATTTTAATCCTTTCAAGTCGCTTCCTTCCCAAGCAGCGAATGGATCTAACAATTGCAAGCGGTTGCTTTCAGGACTAACGTTTACTTTTACTCCGCTTCCATCTTCCGCAGGTGCAATGTAACCAGCGTCTTCAACTGCAAAACCTTTGGTTGGTAATTCATCACCAGTTGGAGGATCTAACTTAACGGCTTCCCCATTTTCGTTTATTAATGTGTCGGTTAGGGGATTGAAGGTCAAATCACCTGCAATGGCTAACGCAGTAACCAATTCTGGAGATCCCACAAAGGCGTAGGTATTTGGATTTCCATCGGCGCGTTTAGCAAAGTTTCTGTTAAACGAATGAACGATGGTGTTTTTTTCTTGTTTTTCAGCACCCATACGATTCCACATACCAATGCAAGGACCGCAAGCATTTGCGAATACTTTAGCACCAATTTGGTCGAAAATTTCTAAGAAACCATCGCGCTCAATGGTGTAACGCACTTGCTCAGAACCTGGAGTGATAGTGAATTCTGCTTTGGTTTTCAAGTTCTTATCAGCCACTTGTTTTGCCAAGCTAACCGCTCTTGAAATATCTTCGTATGAAGAGTTGGTGCAGCTACCAATCAAACCTACTTCAACGCGAGTGGGCCATCCGTGTTCAGCTGCCATCTCTTTCATTTTAGAGATAGGAGTAGCCAAATCTGGAGTAAATGGACCATTCAAGTGTGGTTCTAATGTATTTAAATCAATTTCAATTACTTGATCGAAGTAATCGTTAGGGTTGTTGTAAACTTCTGGATCTGCGGTTAGGTGTTCGCGAACTTGGTTGGCTAGTTCAGCAACGTCTGCACGGCCAGTAGCACTCAAGTAACGAGCCATGCTATCATCGTAACCAAAAGTAGAAGTTGTAGCTCCGATTTCAGCACCCATATTACAAATGGTACCTTTACCCGTGCAACTCATATTGATAGCACCTTCGCCAAAATATTCAACAATGGCACCGGTTCCACCTTTAACCGTCAACAAACCCGCCACTTTCAAGATTACGTCTTTAGGTGCAGTCCAACCGTTCAATTTGCCGGTCAATTTTACACCGATCAATTTAGGCCATTTTAGCTCCCAAGGAAGTCCCGCCATAACGTCGCAAGCATCTGCTCCACCAACACCAATTGCCACCATACCCAAACCGCCGGCATTTACCGTGTGTGAGTCGGTTCCAATCATCATTCCACCGGGGAATGCGTAGTTTTCTAAAACTACTTGGTGAATGATACCTGCTCCGGGTTTCCAGAATCCAATTCCATATTTATTTGATACAGAAGCCAAAAAGTCATACACTTCTTTGCTTTCAGTATTGGCTACTTGCAAATCGGTATCAGCACCGTTTTGAGCCGTAATTAAATGGTCGCAATGAACGGTACTAGGTACAGCCACTTTCGCTCTTCCGGCTTGCATGAACTGCAACAATGCCATTTGAGCAGTTGCGTCTTGCATAGCAACGCGGTCAGGTGCAAAATCTACGTAATCAGCACCTCTTTTGTAGTTTTGAGGAGCTGCTCCATCCCAAAGGTGATTGAATAAGATTTTCTCTGACAACGTAAGGGGTCTTCCCAACATCTTACGAGCTGCCTCAACGCGTTCGGGCATTCTAGCGTACACCGATTTAATTACTTCAATATCAAAAGCCATAGTTTATAGATTGATTTTTGCAAATATCGTGAATTAATTACTATTTTCCTCTGTTTTTGGGGGATGTTTGTCGAGTTTTAAAATAAAAATTACCAAATACTTTAGGGTAAAAAGTTCATCTTTGTGAAGTGGAAAACTCACGAGTGGTTTTAGGAATCGATCCAGGTACCAATTTGCTGGGATATGGAATCATTCGCGTTGGAGAACGTCAACAAATTGAGTTACTTAGCTTGGGTGTAGTGCGTTTGAGTAAAATTACCGACCACGGCGAAAAATTGTTTCACATTTTTGAACGAATTGCCGGCCTTATCGATGGTTTTGAAGTAACCGAAGTGGCTATCGAAGCTCCCTTTTTTGGCAAAAACGTTCAAAGTATGCTGAAGTTAGGACGGGCACAAGGAGTTGCTATCGCGGCGGCAATCTCGCGACAAAAACCCGTCTTTGAATACGTCCCCCGAAAAATAAAACAATCTATCTGTGGAAATGGAAATGCCTCCAAGGAGCAAGTTTTGGCCATGCTTCATGCCCAATTTCAATTCGAAACCCAGCCCGAAACCATGGATGCTTCGGATGGATTAGCCGCTGCTTTATGCCATGTTTATCAGTTTCAGCCACGGAGTTTCGGTACCACGCAAAACACCAATTCGTCTGGTTTCAAAACCAAAAGTTCCAAGAAAAGTGGAGGTTGGGAGCAGTTTTTAAAAGAAAATCCGGATCGTTTAAAATAATTTAAACTTTATTCCGACTTGAACGTCTAACCCACATGCGCATATCTGTTTTCCTATTTTTTCTGGGGATGGTCTTTCAGGCGAAAGCACAATACTTCCCTCCGTTAACAGGCAACCAATGGGATACATTGAGCCCTCAGCGTTTTGGATATTGCAAAGATCGAATTGACAGTCTGTATCAGTTGTTGGATTCTAAAAATTCTAAAGCTTTTATTTTGATTAAGGACGGTAAAATTGTGCTCGAAAAGTATTTCGATAACTTTACACAAGATAGTCTGTGGTACTGGGCTTCCGCAGGAAAAACACTCACATCAGCGGTGGTGGGGGTGCTTCAGGGACAAGGGAAACTGAGTTTAACAGATCCCAGTAGTAAGTACTTAGGTTCGGGCTGGACATCCCTACAAAAAACGCAAGAAGATTCGATTACAATTTGGCATCAACTTACCATGACATCGGGGTTGGATGATGCTCCAAGCACTGCGGATTGCACAGATCCATCGTGTTTGGTGTATAAAGCGCCGGTTGGAAAGCGTTGGGCGTATCACAACGCACCCTATACATTGTTAGATAAAGTTATATCCAATGCAAGTGGCAAAACGTTGAATCAGGTTATTCTCAATGAGTTTACGGCTAGCACGGGTTTGAAAGTGGCGTATTTCAAGATGGGATTGAATAATGTGGCGGTTTCTACGCCTAGGAATTTTGCACGATTCGGACTGCTTTTACTTAACCAAGGTAAGTGGGGAAACAATCAAATTATTCCAGCTGCTTACTATGCTCAAATGGTCAATTCTTCACAAGTATTGAATCCGTCTTATGGATTTTTAACTTGGCTCAATGGAAAGGATAAATTCATGATACCACAATCTCAATTGCGGTTCAACGGAGACTGCATGGTGGGTGGTCCTTCGGATTTAATCATGGCACTTGGAAAGGATGGACAGCAGATTCAGGTTTCTCCTTCTCAGAATTTGGTTTGGATCCGCATGGGCGAAGCCCCTGATACCAAAACGGCATTGGTGAATTTTACATTGGGTTCAGAAATCTGGGAAAAAATCAATCAATTAACCTGTAATTCTGCAGATTTAAATCAAATGAATAAGATGGTATTACGATTCCCGAACCCCATTAAAAAAGGGGAATCCTTGAACATTTTAGACCAGATTGCGAATATGAATGTAAGTTCTAACCATTCGATTAACTCCAATCAAATCGCTGCTGGTTTTAATCATTCTGTTTTAACCAATTTTGCTCTCAATGATCCTGCTCTCCAAACGGCTGAATTTAAAATTCAATTAGTAGATGCTTTGGGAAGAACTATACTATTGGCAACCGACATCATTCCTGAGTACATAGTAAGTGGCGTTTATCAGTTGCAAATAGGAAATTGGACTTCGAAAATTGTTGTTGTAGATTGATTTTGATCAGTTTCTAAAGTTCCAACAACTATAATTGACTGCAACCGAAGCAACCCCTTTTTGCGATTTGCTGGGTTTTACTACTGAACTACCCAATTACATTCGTTCCACTACTTCAATACCTAAAATCGAAAGAGTAGATTTCAAACATGTTGCGGTTGAATCTGCAAGTTCCAAACGGAATTTTTTGATGCTTTCATTGGATTCTTTAAGAATACTCACTTCATTGTAAAGGCGGTTATAGGCCTTAGCCAAATCCAATACATACTGACAAATGGCTGCAGGATTGTACTCGCGAGCAGCATTTTCAATGGTGCTTTCATATTCATTCAACAACTTAATTACTTGAACTTCACCCGATGACAATGGCATATCCATCGGATTTGATTGAGCAGGACGATTCCAAGATTCAGCTTGACGTAAAATACTTTTGATACGCGTATAAGTGTACATCACGAATGGTCCAGTATCGCCTTGGAAATCAATACTCTCTTCTGGATTGAAAAGCATTCTCTTTTTGGGATCCACTTTAAGTATAAAGAATTTCAAAGCAGCCAAAGACAATCGATGGTATAAGTTATGTAATTCCGCTTCATCCATTCCATCTGTTTTACCTAACTCTTCGGTTTTAGACTTAGCCGTTAGGTACATTTCTTCCAGTAAATCATCCGCATCTACTACAGTTCCTTCACGACTTTTCATTTTACCTGTTGGAAGATCCACCATTCCATAACTGGCGTGGTACATTCCAGGAGCATAGCTTCGACCAAGTTTTTGCATGATTAAAAACAGAACTTTAAAATGGTAATCTTGCTCATTTCCTACAACGTATATGCTTTTGTTTAATCCGAATTGATTGGCTTTTAAATCGGCTGTACCCATATCTTGGGTAATGTAAACCGAAGTTCCATCACCACGCTGAACTAATTTTTCATCCAGTCCTTCTGAACTTAAATCAATCCAAACGGAACCATCTTCTTTCTGAAAAAACACCCCATTTTGTAATCCTTCTTGCACAATATCTTTTCCTAATTTGTAGGTATTGCTTTCGTAGTAGTATTGGTCGAACTTAACTCCCAATCGATGATAAGTCGATTCAAATCCTTCGTAAACCCAACCATTCATAGTATTCCAAAGAGCCAGCACTTCTGCATTTCCTGCTTCCCAATCTCGTAGCATGGCCTGACAAGCTCGCATCAATTCGGATTGATTTCTAACCAATTCCTTGATATCATCTTGCAGTTTTGCAATTTGTTTAACGTCTTTCGCGGCTTGCAGTTTGGTAAAAGCATCTTCGTAACGCTTTTGGATGTTGGGCTCCGATGTACTCCATTGTCCTAGAAGCGCTTTTTCTATTTCTGGGGATGTTTGTTCGCGAATTTTATTTTCAAATACCACATAATATTTGCCCACCAAGTGATCGCCTTTCATTCCGGTTGATTGGGGAGTTTCCCCGTCACCAAAACGCTGCCAAGCCAACATACTTTTGCAAATATGGATACCGCGATCGTTGATTAAATTGGCCATGATTACCTCGTAGCCTGCCTTGCTGAGCAATTGCGATAAGCT
>CAZQFZ010000123.1:0-6079 GCA_964592635.1 uncultured Rhizobium sp. | reverse complement strand
GACCGTTATTTAACCAAGAAAGAGTTATTCAACGAACATGATTTTATTTTTGGGGTATTAAAATGGCTTGGAATAGGGGTCAGCGTTGCGATGATCAGTAGAATTGCCAAGAATTTGCAGGATTATTTTGTGAATGTCGCCATTCAAAAAGCCGGGGCAAAAATATTTACCGATGGAATTAAACATACCCTGTCGCTACCGTATTTTACCTTCGAAGACCACCGCAGTGGAGAAACCCTTAATGTTCTTCAAAAAGTGCGAACGGATTCGGAAAAATTAATCACGTTGGCCATCAACTTGGTTTATATTTCTTTGGTGGGAATTGTTTTCGTTTTTGTAACTTCATTCACCGTTCATTGGTTGATTGCACCCGTTTTTTTGGTGGCAATGGCCGTGGTAGGAGTGAGCAGTTCTATACTGAGCAAACAAATCAAAGTGGTACAGAAATCCATTATGAAAGAAACTTCGGCATTGGCGGGAACTACCACAGAGAGTTTGCGCAATATTGAATTAGTTAAAAGTTTGGGATTGGTAGCACAGGAAATGGGACGTATTTCGTCCAATACATTGAAAATCTTGGGATTGGAATTGCAAAAAGTCAAAAAAGTTCGAACTTTGGGTTTTGTACAGGGAACCACAGTGAATTTAATGCGCAATTTACTGTTGTTGTTTTTATCGTGGATGGTGTTTACCGGACGAATTTCGCCGGGTATGTACATTCAGTTTCTATTTTATACCTTCTTTATTTTCAATCCGTTGCAAGAATTGGGTTCGTTTATTCAAACCTACAGAGAAGCGGATGTTTCTTTAGGAAAGTTTAAAGAATTATTGGAAATGCCATCGGAGCGAATTCCAGAAAATGCTGTGGTTTTGGGGGATGTTAATTCGATTGAGTTTGAAAATGTATCTTTCCAACATAAATCGGCAACAAAACCAGCCCTAAATCAAATTAGTTTCAAATTAAATTTTGGACAAACCATAGCATTTGTCGGGCCATCAGGTTCCGGTAAAAGTACCTTAGTGAAATTATTGGTTGGATTGTATTTGCCTGTTGAAGGTGATGTTAAGTTCAACGGTATGTCTGTTAGAAGTATCAATAGAAATGATATTCGAGTGCAACTCGGATTGGTTTCACAGGAGTCTCAACTATTTTCAGGAACCATACGCGAAAATTTACAATTTGTAAAACCCGAAGCAACCGAAGCTGAATTAATTAAAGTATTAAAACAAGCTGCCACTGATACATTAATGAGTCGCGCAGAAAAAGGATTGGATACTTCCATTGGAGAGGGAGGAATTAAAGTGTCTGGAGGAGAAAAACAACGACTTTCTATTGCTCGTGCACTGCTTCGTAATCCCAATTTGTTGATTTTTGATGAGGCAACCAGTGCTTTGGATTCAATTACAGAGAAAGAAATTACCACTACGCTGAAGGAAATATCCCAAGAAAAAAATAGAATCAACGTCATGATTGCACACCGGTTGAGTACCATTATGCACGCGGATTGTATATATGTTTTGGAAAAGGGACGAATTATAGAATCGGGCACCCATGATCAACTTTGCGACAGCAAAGGGCTATATTTTGCCATGTGGCGCCAACAAATCGGCGAGAACGATTAAGTCAAATTAATTGGAGTTCTGATCTTTCATCAATTTCATTTTGTGATGTGGAATTCCGGCTTCGTAGAAAAGATCACCCTCGGCTGCAAATCCCTGTTTTTCGTAAAAAGGTTCTGCATGCGTTTGGGAATGCAAATAGATGGATTGCTGGGTTTGGCCTATCGATTCCAATGCCGCTTGAAGCAATGCTGACCCTACATTTTTGCCACGAAATTCTTTCAAAACAGCAAAACGCTCCATTTTTATTCCGTTGGGAGTGGTTCTGTAACGACATGTTCCACAGGGAATTCCTTGGTATTTAGCCAAAAAATGAACACTGGAAACTTCAAATTCATCGTATTCTTCTGCCGCGGGAACTTGTTGTTCTATCACGAATACCAAACGACGAATTTCAAAAATATCGGTCATTTGTTGGCGGCTGCTTGCTTTAATAATCTCAATCATCAGAAAAAATGGTTATTTTTGTCCAAAATTAACACCTTTTAAGAGTAAAAAAATGGCTCAGACAAACATTGAACAACTATTAGGAAAAGATGCAGAGTATCTTTTGAATCACAACTGTAACACTATCAGCAAAGAAACCATTCATTTGCCTGGTAGCGATTTTGTGGATCGTATTTTCGCTCAAACCAACCGCAGTCCTCAGGTATTGCGCAGTTTGCAAACTCTTTACGGCCATGGTCGTTTGGCAAATACCGGTTATTTGAGCATCCTACCAGTTGATCAAGGAATTGAACATAGCGCGGGCGCTTCATTTGCTCCCAATCCAGCGTATTTCGATCCTGAAAATATCATCAAATTGGCTATCGAAGGGGGATGTAATGCGGTAGCTTCTACCTATGGTGTTTTGGCCATGAATTCTCGCAAATACGCACATAAAATTCCATTCATTGTAAAAATCAATCACAATGAATTTTTGACATACCCCAATAAATTCGATCAAATAATGTTCGGATCCGTTCGCGATGCTTGGAACTTAGGTGCAGCAGCGGTAGGTGCAACTATTTATTTTGGATCACCTGAAAGTTCACGTCAAATTATTGAAGTGGCTCAAGCGTTCGAAGAAGCACATTCATTAGGTATGGCAACCATTTTGTGGTGCTACACTCGTAACAACGGGTTCAAAGTAGATGGTGTTGATTATCACGCTTCTGCTGACTTGACCAGCCAAGCGAACCATTTGGGTGTTACCATTCAAGCGGATATCATTAAACAAAAATTACCAACTAACAACGGTGGTTATAACGCAACTAAGCACGGTAAAACATCTTCAAAAGTGTACACCGATTTAACCACAGATCACCCAATTGATTTAACCCGTTACCAAGTGGCTAACTGCTACATGGGTCGCGCAGGTTTAATCAACTCAGGAGGTGAGGCTAAAGGTCAAGGAGATATCGAAGAAGCAGTTTACACAGCGGTTGTGAACAAGCGTGCTGGTGGTTCTGGTTTGATTTTGGGAAGAAAAGCTTTCCAAAAGCCATTAAACGAAGGAATTGAATTGTTGAATTCCGTTCAAGATGTTTATTTGGATACCAAAGTAACCATCGCTTAATAATTCGTACATTTGCGATTCTGGTGGAAGTGTTTCGCCAGAATCGCTTTGTTTTATACTCATCCTAAAATCATAAAAGATCTTACCGTAATATGGCTGAATCTGAATTTGACGAATTTGATTTCGATTCCTCTGAGTCCAAATGGTACATGCGTACCCTTTCAGGAATCTTGACCAAAACCAAAGATAAAAAACCCACTCCCGATGGATTGTGGGAAAAATGCAAACGTTGCAAAGAAGCACATCCTACTAAAGATTGGATCTCCAATTTGTATGTTTGTCCTTCATGTAATTATCACGATCGAATCGGATCTGCTGAGTATTTTGAAATTCTTTTCGACGATAATAAATTCACCGAAATTAATTCCAATTTGACTTCCGGTGATCCCTTGGAATTCGTGGATTCTGCACCCTATGTAGATCGTATTCAAGTGGCACGTAAGAAAACAGGCCTAAACGATGCCGTTCGAACCGCACACGGTAAAATCAATGGACAACCTCTAATGGTAGCCTGTATGGATTTTAATTTTATCGGGGGATCGATGGGATCAGTCGTTGGTGAAAAAATTGCTCGCGGAATCGATTACAGCATTCAACATAAAGTTCCATTTTTAATGATTTCTAAATCAGGGGGTGCACGTATGATGGAAGCAGCCTTTTCGTTAATGCAAATGGCAAAAACCAGTGCAAAATTGGCTTTACTTCACAAAGCTGGCGTACCTTATATCTCCTTGATGACCAATCCTACCACAGGTGGAGTAACTGCTTCATTTGCCATGTTGGGAGACTTCAATATTGCAGAGCCCGAAGCATTAATTGGTTTTGCTGGTCCTCGTGTAATCCGCGAAACCATTGGTAAAGATCTTCCCAAGGGATTCCAATCCTCCGAGTTTTTAGTTGAACATGGGTTTTTGGATTTTATTGTGGATAGAAAGGAGCTGAAAGCCAAATTATCGAATTTGTTGAGTATTATTTGGTCCAAAAAATAATTTAATAAGCCCTGTTACTAACAATAGTTTAACAATAAAAAAGGAGATTTGGAGGTCGAATGGAACGTGATTATAGATAATACTATTATCAAGTCGATCAGAATTCACATCCCCCGAAAAAAAATAAAAACAGCAACAAAATATGAACTTTCCAGAAAATCTGAAGTACACCAAAGATCACGAGTGGATTTTGGTTGAAGGCGACACTGCTACCATTGGTATTACTGAATTTGCACAAGGTGAATTGGGTGATATCGTTTTCGTTGACATCACAACTGAAGGTGAAACGTTGAATTCAGAAGATGTTTTCGGTTCGGTTGAAGCCGTTAAAACAGTTAGTGAATTGTACATGCCTGTTTCTGGCGAAGTGATCGAAGTGAACAGCTCTTTGGATTCTGCTCCTGAGTCTGTAAACAGCGATCCTTACGGAGATGGTTGGATGATCAAAGTGAAAATTAGCGACGCTTCTCAAGTGGATGGCTTGTTAACTGCAGATCAGTACAAAGAACTTATTGGTGCCTAATTGCAATATGCAAAAAGGAATTTTTAAGAAATTAAACAAACGTCAAATCCCCGCAATTCTGTGGGGATTTTTGATTTTTTACCTGACTCTCAGTCCCCAAAAAGCGTCGGATCATCAATTCCCAATATGGCTTTTGACCATCAAACCGGATAAAATTGCTCACTTTTTGTTTTGGGGGATTTGGTACTGGATATATGATTTTTCATTGCGATACCGCAATCCGCAGTATCAAGTAAGTGTGCAAGTGCCTTTATTTAGACGTTCCGAATTTTACACGGCATTGATGATGATTCTCTGCGGAGCATTGGTCGAGTTTTTACAATGGTACACCGATTGGGGTAGAAGTGTTGAGGCAATGGATTTTATTGCTGACACTTTGGGCGTATTATTGGTGTTTTGGTTATCGAATCGTAAAAATTAAAGAATGAAGTTATTAATAAGAATGAGTGCGATGATCTTCTTTATTTCATCGCTGAACGTGAGTGCGGGTTGTTGGGTTGCAAACCACTCTGGAAATATCAGAATTTTAAGAATAGAACAGAATGCGAGTGCAAGTAGTTCACCAAACACTCCGTGTGAATATACCAGTTTCAGAGTATATCAACAGAATGCAAGCTCCTACAGTTTTACTCCCATATTTAATGCAGAAAATACCACATTGAATCAATCCCCTCCAGATTCCTTGTTGAGTTTCAATCCAGCTTGGGATACGCTTTTCAAAAAGAAGGGTGTTAATGGCTGTTTTGTTTTGATGGATAAGCGACGCGGTATGATGATGACCAACGATTGGTTCGCAGCTCAAACCCAGAAAACACCCGCATCTACATTTAAAATATTAAATTCCTTAATTTCTTTAGAAGAAAATGTCATCCCCGACGAAAATTACACCTTAAAGTGGGATGGTGTAGAACGTCAATTTCCGAATTGGAATCGGGATCATGATTTACGTTCTGCTTACAAATATTCGGTGGTTTGGTATTATCAAGAGATGGCCAGAAGAGTGGGAGTGGATACAATGAAGTATTGGTTGGATAAAGTGTCGTATGGTAATGCGGATACAACTGGCGGGGAAGATCAATTTTGGTTGACAGGCAATCTGAGAATCAGTCCCATTGAACAAATTCAGTTTCTACAGAAATTGGAAACAGGTCAACTGCCGTTTTCGCAACATACTTTGAAAACGGTTAAAAACATCATGATTCAAGACAGCAGCAGTAAGTACATTGTTCGTTGGAAAACAGGCTGGGGTAATCAAGATGGTGAAGACATTGGTTGGATCGTTGGATACATGGAAGTTGGAGGGGATGTGTATTATTTTGCCAATTTAATTCGTGCTCAAGTGGGTAAAACCATTTCTCAAGAAGATTTTTTAGATGCTAGAATGGAAAT
>CAZQFZ010000122.1:4502-6103 GCA_964592635.1 uncultured Rhizobium sp. | reverse complement strand
ACCCAATTTAATCGTTCGCTATCCTCACTACCGTTTGAATTACGGATGATTCGCCATTGTGATATTCTCCTTCTTGGATGTTGCGAATCACTTTTTGGATGGAAATCGTTAATCCCTCAGAACTCGAAAAATAACGCTTCAATTCTTCCTCCGAGGCCATCATGGAAGCGTCTTTAGGACCACCCGTTGCATATTCCACCTGCTCTGGCGAATACGTTTCGCTTACAAAAATTCCGTCTGGTTTTAAGGCTTTAGTTATCTGGGGATATAAGGTCTGCCGTATCGATAAGGGGAAATGTCCAAATACAATCACAATTGCATCCCAAGCACTTTCTTCTAGGGTATATTCCGCCAAATCGGCACAAATGGTAGCAATATTTACCCCTTTCGTTTGTGCTAATTCTTGAGCTCTTTGTAAACCGGTTTCAGAATAATCCAACATAGTGACATCGTGGCCTAAACTAGCCAAATACACGGCATTTCGCCCCTGGCCTTCGGCCAAACAAAGAATTTTGCTATTTGGTTTAAAGGATATTGTTTTCAAAAAATCGTTGGGTTCAACACCGTACGCATAATCCGGTGCTGCATACATTTGGTTCCAAAAGTTCGAGTTCATAATAATTGTTTGGTTAATTGCATAAGGGAATACAATGGCATTGTGGTGATTTGGTTGTATGACGCAAAGTTTTCAAGGGAGGTTCTAACACCTATTTTCGACTGTTTTTCATCCAAAAACAAGTGTAAACTTTTCATTTTACCCGTTGTGCCGGCTTTTACTTCGATGGGAATAATTTTATTATGAACTTGAATTACATAATCCACCTCGGCTTGGCTGTTTTTCTGTTCTCTATGCCAATAATAAAGGGTTTCTTTTTCATATATTGACGAGTTTTTCATTATTTCTAAACCCACGAATAACTCGGCAATATTTCCATTATTAATAATCTGATAATCGTCTTCCAACAACAAAGATTCTATATTTAATCCTAAAATTCTCTGAAATATACCCGTATCAAAAACGATATATTTACGTTTCTTGGGATTCGATTCGGCACCCAAGGGGATTCCGTTGCACGATGAGTGTGTTACTGGATGTATCAATCCCGCCAATTCTAATAACTCCAAAACCTGCTTTACTTGTACACTTTTCATTTCTTCAGATAATTGGGAATATTTAAACTTTGAACCCACTTGTTGAACTACTGATTCAAACACTATTTTAACACGATCTACAGGAAATCGCTTGTTGAATTTACTGAAATCTGCTTGTATTGAAATTACAATATCATTGAGTATCCGTTGTACTTCAATTAAGTCTTTCTTATTTATGTATGAATTCACCGCTTCGGGCATACCTCCAACAATAAAGAATTTTTTTATGTGGTTCTTTAATTTTTCGTGCAATACATTGGAAATGGGTGTGTTTTGTTTTGCAGATTTATGAATCAGGTTCAACAAAGGCTGTTCATTCAACGCTACTAAAAACTCACTAAACGAAAACGGGTACATAAAAATGGAACGTACTCTTCCTGCACCAAAAGAAGGTAAATCAGTTAATGCAAACTCAAGTAACGATCCTGCTGCAATTACGTGTAATTCAG
>CAZQFZ010000122.1:2553-4402 GCA_964592635.1 uncultured Rhizobium sp. | reverse complement strand
GTCAAATTCAACAAACCCATTTCTATAAACAATTTCACACATCTTTAAATAACCTAGATTGTCAAAATCAACAAACCCATTACTTTAAACAATTTCTAACCCTTCCCTGGAAAAACGCAGGTCGATCCATAAATTTGCTTTTGCATGAAAACAATTGAAGTGGTTGCGGGAGTTTTGAAATTTGAAAACAACTACCTGTGTGTGCAACGCGGTCCCAGTAAATACGATTACATTCATCATAAGTTTGAATTCCCCGGAGGTAAAATCGAAGAAAACGAATACCCGGAAACCGCACTTCAACGCGAATTACTTGAAGAACTGAACATCCATCCACTCCAAATAATTCAGAAAATCACTACCGTGCATCATGAATATCCGGATTTCAAACTCATCATGCATGCCTATTTGTGCATCCCAGAATCCAATCAACTCACACTAAAGGAGCACATTGATTTTAAATGGTTGAGTCGTTCCGAGATGGATTCACTCGATTGGGCAGCAGCAGATATTCCCATCCTGAAAGAACTATCATGAATTTCAACGACTCACTTCTCTTTGGATTTCAAGATTCAGAAAATTTTAATCGGGGATTTTTATCTCCTCGATTGATTTCAAATAATCCCAATACCAACGACTTGATGAAAAACGTTCTTCGTTCTTCATTAAGCACCTGCGATGAGTATTTTATCAATGTTGCATTCGTTACAACAGGCGGTTTAGCTCAAATTCGAGGAATCCTCGTGGACTTGGACGAACGAAATATCAAAGGAAAAATCATCGTTTCTAGTTACCAATATTTCACCGAACCACTCGCTCTGAGCTATTTGATGAAACTGAAAAATGCTGAAATTCGACTGATTCGTTCATTTGATTCTCATGCAAAATGTTATATAGTTAGCAAAAACCATTACCACGATATCATCGTTGGTAGTAGCAATCTTACTCAACATGCTCTTACCAAAAGCAACGAATGGAATTTACACGTTATTTCCAGCTCAAAAGGAGATATTTACCACCAATTAAATCGCGAATTCAATCATACTTGGACGCATGCTGAGCCGTTAACTGAGAACTTATTAAACTGGTATACTGGCTTGTATTATCAGCATCGGTCTAAACGTCCCCAAATAAAAGATCCCAACACACCTAAAAACTATTCCATCGAAATAGTTCCTAACTCGATGCAGCGAAAAGCGCTGTCAAATCTAGAAAATTTGAGAAAAAGTGGAGCTACACGAGCTTTAATTATTTCGGCAACCGGCACGGGAAAAACGTATTTATCGGCCTTTGATGTCCAGAAATTTCGTCCCAAGAAATTCTTGTTCATAGTACATCGTCGGACCATTGCCAAGGCAGCCATGGAAACATTTAGATCGTTGTTGCCTCAAACGATTTCTATGGGACTTTATTCCGGCGAACATACCGAACGTGAAAATGATTATTTGTTTGCCACCATTCAAACCTTGAGCAGATCGGATCATTTAAAGAAATTCCGGCCCGATGAATTTGATTATATCGTTATAGATGAATCACATAGAAGTGGTGCAGAAAGTTACCGGTTGATCATTGATTATTTTAAGCCCCAGTTTTTATTGGGGATGACAGCAACGCCGGAGCGAACAGACTCGTTCGATATTTTCAAACTGTTTCACAACAATGTAGCCCATGAAATTCGTTTGAATCAAGCGATGAAAGACGAGCTACTTTGCGATTTTCATTATTACGGGATAACGGATATTGAGATCGACCGTCAAAAAGGGAATGTTAGAGAATTCAGCGAATTGAGTTATCAAAGACAAGCCCAACATGTGTTGGAAAAGGTGAAGTACTTTGGAGCAGATTCAAAAAC
>CAZQFZ010000122.1:0-2453 GCA_964592635.1 uncultured Rhizobium sp. | reverse complement strand
GATTCCGATTATCAATATTTGAAACGCAAAATCGGTCGAATTCCGTTGATGTGCGATTTCCTGAAAGAAGAAGAACGTGATCCCTTTACTTTTGTCACCTACAGCGGTTCTTATGCAAGTTATTTAATAAAACAGGAGTCTAACATCCCCAAAATAGATGAACCCCAATTGAAAATTCTGGATTATCTAAGTACGGAAGTCAATAATGGCAAGCGAGTTTTGGAATCCTCAATTTTAGAATATTTATATAAAACAGGCCAATTCAAACGAGAGAATCTCAGTGAAATTTCCAATCAATACGGTATAAATTATTCGGAGAAGGATTTAGATTCGGCTATAAATAATCTGAAATTCAAATTCAATAAGAACTATAAAATTGAACAGTCCATAATAAAAGTCGATGGAGATTGCCTTATTTGGGATTCCGATTTTGCTTCAATGATTATGGGGGATGATTTTTTCAAGAAACTGTTGATTGATAACATTCAATTTGGGCTAGAATACTTTAAAATGAACCGAAACGACACTACCACGGATGTTGGTTTTGGACTGTATTCCAAGTATTCTCGCAAGGATTTCAGTCGTGTTGCAAATTTGGAGGCGAATGAAGAAGCTGTAATTTTTGGATATAAAATTTACCCGAATATTATTCCACTTTTTGTGACTTTGAAAAAGGATTTAAACATTTCAAAGGCCACCCAATACGAAGATTATTTCATTGATCCCAAACATTTTCATTGGATGTCGAAACACAGCCGAAATTTGAACAGTAAGGACATAAAAGCATTGTTGGAAAACAATTATGCTCAACGACCGGTGATGTTATTTATCCAAAAATCAAAATTGGAAAATGATTTCTACTTCATGGGAAGACTGCGTCCTGCTGAGAATATTGAAAATTTCATTGAAGGTACAATTGATGGCAAAGGTGTGGTTCAAATTACTTGGGAATTGGAACACGAATGTCCTAAAAATTTATACGAATATTTCAATGCATTTCTAGGTGGAAAATAATTGGGAACGAGTGTTAATTAGTTCAATGTATTCTTGCTTGTTCTTGTTATTCAAAAATGAAATGTTCAAAAGGTTAATTGCTTTAGGAAGCCATGTATCCAATCTTTTAATCACATTATTAACCTGATTATCATTAAGTTCCAAATATTTCCCGAGCTGATAAAAATAATTAGCACTAAAATTCTGCTTTTTCCCACCAAGCAACAGTGCCAATTCTTCGTGGTCTTTAGGAAGAACTAATTTTACATTTATAAGATCATAAAAAGGAGAAAGAACCCATCCGTTTTCAGATAGAAACATTGAAAAGTTCTTTAAATGCATATCATTGTTACCAACGATAAAATTAAATACATTCACCTCAAAGAATCTCAACCTATCAAATAAACTCATACTCGATAACTCTCCTATTTTCTTACCCAATTTTTCCGTTGTACCTTTGTATTTACTGTCGAATTCGAAAATCTGATGGAAATCAATCATGTGATTTTTACTACCATCTTTATTGCGGTCTATTCGTTTAGTAATAAATGACAATTCACCTGATTTCAATCGGATCAAACTAACTGGAACCGTGTCAATCCCAAATATTTGAGCCAACAACATAGTGACATGTTCATTTTCAGGCATTTGATCATACTTGGAATTTTGAGGTTTTAATATATAGTTACCGTCTAAAGCACCAACAATGGTTAACCGACTACGCTTTAATCCATCACGTATCCAACCTAATGACAACTTAGGTTGTACACCTGTTACTGAAATGGACAATTCGGCAGCATCCTTTGCTAATTGTTCTAATTCACTGTAATCATAAGGCAGTATAGGTGCTGTTACCTGATTGAAAATTCGCCTTGAACATTTGGGATGAAAATCAATTTGTTCCTCATCTAAAAGTTGATAACAAAATAAACATTTATTCATTTTCTCCATTTTTTAAGGGATGAACACTCACTGCTCCTATCGCATTTTGACAACACGCTAACAATAATCCCATTCTATCATTGGAATTAATTTTCCAACTTTCGACGGCAATTTCCAACAGCCACCCTTCGGGTATAAGTCCATCAAAAAAAGGAAATAACCTGGGGTTTGAATAAGCCAATTTTCTAACCGGCATTGCAAATGTGATAAATTGATTTGGAAATTTTTCGATATAGTGAGTATCATATTGAAACCGATAATATCCACTATCCTCTTCTGTCAATATCCCAGCAATTTCATCATTGTATTTAACTATTGCGCGTCTCATCTTTTTCAGAAATGGGGCCTAAAATATGTCCAAACATACGTAAAACGTGATTCACCTTAGATAAACTGAGATTGTCTTTACCTTGCTCAATTTTTCTAATAACCGTTAGTGCCACTCCCGCCCGTTCCGCAAACTCCTGCTGTGTGAGCTTCAACTGCTTTCGTCGTTTCTTAACAAATACCGCTATTGG
>CAZQFZ010000121.1:0-6111 GCA_964592635.1 uncultured Rhizobium sp. | reverse complement strand
ACACTTAAAGGCTGGGTATCGAACAAAAGAGAAGGAAAAGGAATTGTATTCATTGTACTTCGCGACGGAACAGGCTATTGTCAATGTGTAATAACACAAGATAATTCTGGCGAAGAAAAATTGAATATTGCTCAAACAACCTCCCTTGAAACCAGTGTTATCATTCAAGGTTCTGTACACGCCGATGAAAAGCAAATAGGAGGAATAGAAGTACAAGTTTCTCAAATTGAAATAGTTGGTGAGAGCATAGATTATCCCATAGCAAAAAAAGAACACGGTATTGAATTCTTAATGGATCAACGCCATTTATGGTTAAGAAGTACTCGCCAGTGGGCGATCATGAAAATAAGAAATACCATTATTTTCTCGATTCACAAGTACTTTCAATCTCAAGGATTCGTGCAAATGGATGCACCCATTTTCACAGGAAATGCATGTGAAGGAACCAGTACATTGTTTGAAACCGATTTTTATGGAGAACCTGCTTACTTAAGCCAAAGCGGACAGTTATACGGGGAAGCCATGGCCATGGCCATGGGTAAAATCTACACTTTTGGTCCTACCTTTAGAGCTGAGAAATCTAAAACTCGTCGTCATTTATCAGAGTTTTGGATGATAGAACCAGAAATGGCTTTTTACGACATTTTCCAAAATATGGATACCATAGAAGGAATGTTGCAAGCTGTTATTAAAGATGTTTTAGCTGAATGTTCTGAGGAATTAAAAACCATTGGTCGCGACACTTCAGTTCTGGAATCTTCCCTAAAATCATTCCCAAGAATGACTTATGATGAAGCGGTTAGCATTATAAAAGGGGAAAAAGCAGTGAATGGTATTTACAGTATTGCCATGCTTGAACAGGAACTGGCCCAAACTGAAGAGAAATTAAAATCAATTGAAGCAGAAATTGCTGAAAAAGAAGCAAAATTGACAACACCTGGCATGAAAAAAGGTGAAATTAACTTCATTACAGCCAAAATCATCCAATTGAAGCAAGAAAAATCCGACGTTGAAGAAGATTTAAGAAATATTCCTCAATGGCTGAATAGTGCTAGAAACTTTGAATATGGAAATGATTTCGGGGGAAGTGATGAAACAGTATTAACCAAATTGTTCGATTCTCCTGTAATGGTTTACGATTGGCCTCACGAGGTAAAAGCTTTCTATTTAAAACGCAATCCCGAAGATACTCGTTTCGCTCGTGGCGTAGACGTTTTAGCCCCAGAAGGTTACGGAGAAATCGTAGGCGGTGGTGAACGTGAAACCAACGTAGAAAATCTAATTGAAAAAATACATGAACACGAATTGCCTATGGAAGCATTTGAATGGTACTTAGATTTACGACGTTATGGTTCTGTGCCCCATTCAGGATTTGGACTGGGTTTAGAACGATTGGTAACTTGGATTTGTAAATTGAAACATGTTAGAGAATCCATTCCATTCCCAAGAATGTATGGAAGATTAACACCATAATTATTGAATTTCCTGCGAAAGAGACAGTGTTATTACGTTGATTGTTAAGAATTAATTTACTGTCTTCCCACTTTCATTAAAATAGAAAAAGAGAAGGGCCTCCGCTGGAGGCCCTTCTCTTTTCAATTCTATTTGGTGAGCACTAATGAATGCACACAATTATTTTATTTGAAATAATCTAAATCCAAAAACAAATCTAATTGATCTGTAGGAACGTTGTCTCTGTTAGTTGTTAACTCAGATTGAGGATACAAGAAACGAGCAGGTAATTTTGAACCTGTATTTACAGGTATTCCTAAAGCATTTTTTGTACGACGAATATCCGAGAATGTTTCAATTTGTCCGAACAACGTAACGTATTTCTCTTCTAAAATTTCCATTAACAATGCATCGTTAACTGAAGACCCATTTACCATGTTGCCTGGTCCAAAATCAGCTAATTCATATGCATCGAAATTGCCATATGTATGACTTGATCTCACATTATTCAAATGCTCTAGGGCCTTATCGTTATCGTTTTGACGTGCATAACATTCAGCAATGATCAATTCATTTTCAGCGTAAGTAACTAAATCATAAGGTGTTGTTGCATAATATATTTCCAAAAAGTTTGGATCTAGTGGGCTATATGATTCGTTAGGATCGCTCAAGAAATACCAATTAAATCGTGATCTTTCGTTCGTTTTTGCATTATTTCTAGAAATGGTAGTTCCGGTATCCATAAGCTTGGCGATATGAGAACCATCGCAAGACATGTATCCACCGCGATTCCAATAGCAGAAATCGTAGTACAGATTCCAAGCGCCTGGAGTTTCTTGATCGTGTTTAGCTCTCAAATCTTTTCCTTTTGCAACACCGTTTAATGCAGCAGTTAATGCAGCTGCATAGTCTTTCTTCCGCAACAAAGCTCTAGCTTTTAACGTGTTAGCCACTTGCGCCCAGTCAAAACCACCGGTATATGCGGTTGAATAAGCACTTGAACCACCTACGTTAGGAATAGCATTGTCTAGCAACTGAATGCAATAAGCATGCACGTCATCCATCTTATCATACTTTGGCTTGGCAATGTCATCACGGCAAGCTTCAGAATTTGGAATATCACCCCATAAGCTGCTTGCTGTTAACAACAAATGTGCCTCAGTAATAGACGCAACCGCAGAGAGTGTTTTGTTATTTACTGCGTCAGCCTTAGTGCGAATTAAACGACACTGTGCCACACCTTCCGAATAGAGAGTTGCCCATGAATTGTCGAAATCACCAGATGTCATATTATAATCCTGGTAGGATACATACTGGCGGTCATAACCAACGAAATAACCACTGAAAATACCAGCTAAACGAGCTGCTTCACCTTCGTTAAACAACACATTGGCCATTTGCGCACCTGTAATCATCAACGTTGGATCTGAATCACTAAACTGATTCGGGTTTTCCTTATTGATTTCTTTTATATCTTTCTGACAGGAATTTAAAGACAAAGCTAAAACTCCAGCCACAAGAGGTAATAAAAATTTATTTTTCATTGTTACGTTTAAATTAAAGTTTGATACTTAAGCTGAAAATATATGATTTGGTTCCAGGGTTGTTGAAGTAATCTAAACCACGACCATTAGAAACACCTGTTAAATTGGTTTCAGGATCTAACCCTTCTAATCCACCATTTTCGGGAGATTTGGTCCATAACATTAAATTACGACCTGTAAAGCCCAAAGATGCACCCGGAATGTGAAGTTTTCTGCACAAAGCATTTGGTAATTCATAGCTCAAGCTCAATTCTCTCAAGCGAATCCAAGATGCATCATAAATAAATTGTTCAGAAACTGGTCCGAATCCACCGCCTAAACCTGTGTACCAACCTTGTTCCAACCATACATCACCTGCACCAAAGTTTTCGATGTTTCCACGAACTGTATATTGACCATTAGCGTCAGCAGTTGCAACATCAGCAATAGATTTTCCGTTTATGTTCTTCAACTTAGCTGCTGTTTCAGCATCAACAGTAATTTCATTACCTGTTTGTTCCGCAGTACCGAAGTAGTTCAATACACCCATTGTACCGCCCCACATCTGATTACCTTGACAAGCTTCAAACAACAAATTCATGGTAATACCTTGGAAAGATACATTGGTACCAAAACCACCTCTCCAAGTTGGGTTAGGATCACCAATTACTCCTTCTTCCGCAGCTTGTTGTGGGAACCCATTATCATCCAAAATCAATTTTCCGTTTGCATCTCTTTGCCATTTACCACCCCACAATGCACCCATTTGGTGTCCTTCAACAGCACGAGAAGATGAACCAGTAAAGCCAGCTAGGAATACGTTACCAACACCGCTCAAACTCTCTACTAAGTTTTTGTTTGAACCCACGTTACCATAAATATTCCAAGTCAATTTATCATTTTTCACTACTGCAACATTGAAATCCAACTCATATCCTTTGTTAGACAACACAGCTGCATTAGCCCATTGGTTGGTGTATCCGGTAGATGCAGGCACAGCAACAGCAAGAATAGCACCATCAATTTTATTTTGATAATACGTAGCTCCCAAAGAAATTTTACCATCAAGGAATTTCAAATCAGCACCCAATTCCATTTCACGCTTGATTTCTGGGCGGATATCTGGATTACCTCTTGCAGTACTTCTGTAAATAGAACCACCGAAATATGAAGCATCCATAACCTCACCCCAACCTGAAGCAGAACTTGCACTTACATAGTTTGTTCCCCATATATATGCCGGAGGCGCAACACCCACTTGGCCCCAAGAAGCTCTTAACTTACCATAGGAAAGCGCAGGTACTTTAACGTCTTTTGTAAATTCATAACTCAAGCTTGCACTTGGAGAGTAAAATCTATCGGCAAAAGTACTTGATTGCTCAGCAGCTGTTCCTAGATTCAAGAATACTTTATCTTGGAAAGCAAAATCGAACGTACCATAAAAACGATTATTTAAAACTCTACTTACAGAATTGAACGGAGTCATGTTTTCTGAAGTTGAATTAAAAAATCCATAACGATCTTGATCACGAATAATAAAGTTCAGCGCAGAACCTCCGATGGAGTAGAAATTTCTGTCAGTTGCCAAATAACCCAAAGTAGCGTTTAAATTCAAATCTTTGGTTAACTTGTGATTGGATTGATTAATCAAGTGCAAGCTCAATTCAGATTCGCGAATTAAATTATCAGAAAATGCACCATTTGAATTACTGGAAGCAGATCTCCATGGGAAATAAGTGATTCGACGATCTGAAGACTCATCATAACCCACACGAGCAATAAAGTTAGAATTTTTTGCCCATTTAAACATCACCTCGGGAGCCAAAATAAAACGGGTAACATCTGAAGAATTAACCTGTTCGTTTAGAGTCCAACCTGGATTATTGTAAGCAGGAACTGCATCACCTAAATATCTTCTATAACCTCTGTGAGAACCAGGTGTACCAATTCCAGCAGCGTCATAGTACGTTCCAATCCAATCTGAGTTATCGAAATCTGCAGGTGTTCTTAAATATCCTAAGTATAAACCATTTAAATTCGAACCCATTTGAATACGATTAGAAGCAATTTTGGCCAAAGTACTTTTCAAACTGAAAATTACTTTGTCGGTTGCATTGTAATCAAGATTCAAGCGACCAGTAGTTCTGCGATAGTCAGAATTACCATTCAAAATACCTTTTTGGTTCCAATCAGATAAACTGAAGAAAACAGAACCTTTGTCGCTACCGCTCGAAATAGAAATGTTGTTGTTCCAAGTAGTTCCAGTTCTAAATACCTGTTCGCGATTGGCATCATTGTAAACTTGCTTCGATCCTTTTTTTACGATAGGATAGTATCGGTCTCCATCTGCAGCTTCGAAATATCTACCTGTAGTGTTCAACTCATCTGTTCCTGAACGATTTTCAATTCGATCGCCCCAACTTAAGGCATTATTTGCAATCCAATTGCCATTTGCACCTTGGCCATACTTGCTTTGTTTTGCGAATTCGCGGTTGATTTCATCCAACATATAAGTTGAACTCACTTCCACTTTCAATCCTTTTTTACCTTTTTTAGTGGTAATCATGATTACACCGTTTGCAGCACGAGTACCCCAAATTGCAGCTGCTGCTGCACCTTTTAGAATTTCAATGTTCTCGATATCTGCTGGGTTAATATCATTCAAGCGTGATTGCTGAACAACTCCGTCGATTCCTCCACCAATACTTGAGTTACTCACTGGAATACCATCCACAACAATTAAGGGTTGGTTTGAACCAGTTACCGTGTTTTGACCGCGGATTTGAATGTAAGCACCTGCTCCTGGATCACCCGTAGAACGAGTAATTTGAACATTAGATGCCTTACCAGCAAGAGCCTGAATTAACCCACTCTCTCCTGAAGAAACAACACTTTTTCCCTTTACTTGGGAAACACCATAACCTGTTTTACGAGAACTGGTTGTTAAACCGGTGGCGGTAATCGTTACCTCCCCGATGTTTACTGTGTCGCCAGTTGGTTCGGAACTTTTGCTCTTCGATGATGCCATTTGTGCATCCAGCGAACTTGTAGCAAAAATTCCTACTCCCAACAAGGCCAGTACCGGAATTTTACTTAATGTAACTTTCATGATAATATGATTTTATTTTAACAGCGT
>CAZQFZ010000120.1:0-6126 GCA_964592635.1 uncultured Rhizobium sp. | reverse complement strand
TAGTTAGTGTTTATTTGACACTAATTGAAAATTTACCTATATTGCACCACTTTTGTAAATTCAAACAACCAAATATGTTACTCGTAGCTGATAGCGGAAGCACCAAATGCGATTGGGTCTTCACCGATGGAAAAGACATCAGAATCACATTACACACCATGGGTTTTAACCCATTTTTTCACTCTACAGATTTAATTGAATCTGAAATTAGAAAAAATACAGAGCTAGCCAACCTAGCACCTATGGTTGAATATGTTTATTTTTATGGAGCAGGGGCTTCGAGTTCCGCTCGTAATGAAATCGTAGAAAAAGCATTGGTTTCTGTTTTCAACAAAGCCCAAGTTTCTGTTGATCATGACCTTAACGGAGCTGTTTATGCTACTTGCGGCGACCAACCCGGTATTGCTTGCATCATGGGAACAGGATCCAACTCCTGTTACTTCGATGGTAAAGACCTACATGAAGAAGTTCCCGCTTTGGGGTATGTTTTGGGGGATGAAGCCGGCGGCACATTTTACGGAAAAGAACTTTTGAGAATGTTTCTTTACAAAGAACTTCCCGCTAAAATTCACCAAGGATTGATTGATCGTTATGGCCTAACCAAAGAAAGCATCTTTGAAGCGGTGTATAATAAACCCAATCCAAACGTATATTTAGCATCGTTTATGCGCTTTTTAAGCGACAATCGCGAAGAGAAATGGGTACGTGATTTTATCTATAATGGATTCAGTAAATTCATCAACATCCATATCTGGAAATACGAACAACACAAAGATGTTCAAGTTCATTTTGTTGGTTCTGTAGCTTACCACTTCCAAGATCTGCTCCGTGAAGCATGCAAAATCCACCGCTTAAATATTGGTGTAATCACTTCTGAACCCGTGATTAATTTGGTAGAATATCACTTGAACAAGATTCTAGTGAACGCATGAAAAAAGCTTTCATCCTCGATCTTGATGGGGTAATTTGCGATACCGCAGTTTTTCACTTTGAAGCTTGGAAACGCTTAGCCCAAGAATACAATTACGAATTGACAGAATTCGATAACGAACAACTCAAGGGGGTTTCTCGTGTAGATTCACTTAAATTCATACTTTCAAAAGCCAAAATCAGCATTTCTGAGGAACAATTTCAGCAGGATTTGGAACGAAAAAACCAATGGTATTTGGAACGTGTTTCTGAAATGGATCATTCTCACTTACTCTCAGGCGTTAACCACTTTTTTGAACAATGTCAAAAACTCCATATTCCCTTGGCATTGGGCTCAGCCAGTAAAAACGCTCGTTTGGTGCTAGAAAAAGTAGGTTTGATTCATGCTTTTCAAGCAATTGTTGACGCCTCTACAGTAATTAATGGAAAACCACATCCCGAAACATTTCTCAAAGCGGCAGAATTACTTGGGTTCATTCCCGAACACTGCATTGTTTTTGAGGATAGCAGTTCTGGTATCACTGCTGCAAAAGCAGCACACATGTTTGCCGTAGGAATTGGTACAGAACACGATTTACCCGGTGCCGATTACTGCATTCCCAATTTGGGTGAATTTGATTTTACCCAAGTCTAACTTCCCCAAAAAAAGCAAGCTGAATTTTTAAAACAAATTGAACATCCCCACAAAAGCAAGCTGTATTTCTAAAACAAATTGAACATCCCCAAAAAAAACACCCACAATATGATTCAATACTTTAAAGCACACCCCTGGAAAGTTATAGAAGAAGGATTCAATCCGGAAATGAATGAAATAGCCGAAAGTATCTTTAGTATAGGCAATGGAATGATGGGCCAACGCGCCAATTTAGAAGAAACATTTACAGGAAAATCGCTGCAAGGAACCTATGTAGGTGGCGTATATTATCCAGATAAAACCCGTGTGGGTTGGTGGAAAAATGGTTACCCAGAATACTTCGCCAAAGTCATCAACTCCACTTATTGGAGCGGATTAATTGTAAAAGTGAATGGAGAAACGATTGACCTTAACCAAGTGGAAGTCCTCGATTTTTATCGAGAATTGGATATGTATAATGGGGTTTTACACAGAAAGTCGCACATCCGCTTGGCCAATAAAATTGGAATCTGGATTGAGTCATCCCGTTTCTATTCCCTAATTAACAAAGAATACAGTGCACTTAAATATGTCATTAAAACCGACACCGATTGCACCATTGAAATATGCAACTATTTAGATGCAGATATTTCTAATAAAGATTCTAATTATGGAGAAAAATTTTGGGATTCAATTAGTCAAGAAGCTAAGGAAAATCAACTCCATTTATTGGTAAAAACAAACAAATTAAACTGGATATTGGCCACCTCTTGCGAATTTCAATTGTTTGAAAATCAAACAGAATTAACGCTGCCGTCTGTTCATGAAACCCGACCCAAATTTGCTGCCAGCACCTACACCTTAGATGCAAAATCGGGAAATCAATACGCATTTGTTAAACATGTAATTACCGCAAGCAATTTCAATCATCCCGATGAAGGAGTTTTGATCCATGCAAAAAAATCCCTTCAAAAAATGACCGTCTCCACCTTCGAAACCCATTTAGATATGAGTTCGAAAGCCTGGAACGAAAAATGGGAAAATAGCGATGTTGAAGTTCTAGGCGATGTTTCTGCACAACAAGCAGTTCGTTACAATATTTTCCAACTCAATCAGACCTATTGCGGCGATGACCCCCGTTTAAATATTGGGCCGAAAGGATTTACAGGCGAAAAATACGGAGGAAGCACCTATTGGGATACTGAAGCCTATTGCATGCCATTCTATCTCGTTACCAGCGAATCTTCTATTTCCAAACAACTCCTACTTTACCGCTACAAACAACTCGATAAAGCCATCGAGAATGCAGCAAAACTCGGCTTTAACCAAGGAGCTGCATTGTATCCAATGGTAACCATGAACGGTGAAGAATGCCATAACGAATGGGAAATTACCTTTGAAGAAATTCATCGCAACGGTGCTATTGCTTACGCCATCTACAACTACATCGAACATACAGGCGATTGGAATTATCTTTCTATCGGGGGATGGGAAGTCCTGCTGGGGATTTCACGATTCTGGTCGCAAAGAGTACACTGGTCTGAACGTAAAAAACGCTACGAAATGCACGGTGTTACAGGACCAAATGAATACGAAAACAATGTAAATAACAATTGGTACACCAGCTATATTGCCATTTGGTGTATGAGATTCACTCAAGAGGCCACACAATGGTTAAAGCAAAACGATCCAACTATCTACCAAAAGCTGATTACCAAAACCCAGTTTGATGAAACCAAAGAAATCAATCAATGGAATCACATTCGTGAAAACATGTACTTACCCTACGATCAGGAGTTAAACGTATTCGTTCAACACGATGGTTTCCTTGAAAAAGAACTCATTCCGGTAGCCGATTTAGCACCCGAACATCGTCCGTTAAATCAAAAATGGAGCTGGGATCGGATCCTCAGAAGTGTTTATATAAAACAAGCCGATGTATTGCAAGGACTCTACTTTTTTGAAGACGATTTTACCGAAATACAACACCAAACTAATTTCAATTTCTACGAACCGTTTACCGTGCATGAAAGCTCTTTGAGTCCCTGCGTTCATAGCATTTTGGCGGCAAAAAACTCCAATATGGAAAAAGCCTACGAAATGTATGTGAGAACTGCCCGCTTGGATTTGGATAACTACAATAACGACACCGAAGACGGTTTGCACATAACCTCCATGGCAGGAAGTTACTTAAGTATTGTTCAAGGTTTCGGGGGATTGAGAATTAAAAATCAAAAGTTACACATTCAACCCCAATGTCCGACGCAATGGCAAGGGTATTCTTTTAAAATCTTATTTAACAATAATCCTGTTAATATTCGTGTTGAAAATCAATCCCAGCAAACAAAAGTAACCGTTTCTAATTTAGGTGAATCAGCAATAGAACTGCATATTGGCTCTCCAAAAAACATAAAACAAACCATTAGAATCGAGCCGAAACAAAGTACTGCTGTGTAAGCTAATTGAATTTTAGTATTATTTAACTATATCCGTACTATTTATTCATATTCTATCAACAATGGAACCATACTAACGGCAAAATGATTTAATTTTGATTGATTTTGTTGAATATTTGCGAGCAAATTATGTAAAGTTTAATTTGCAAGGAATGAAAATAATTCAACAAAAAATTTAAATTTAAACATCACCGAAATCATAGCGATTAATGTTTCAAAAAATCGAAGTTAATTACTTTTCAAGATTCAACAATTCGTTTGGCAAGTGGTTTATATGGCTATTTCTCATTTTTATATCCAGTTGCGGCGAAAACAAAACTGAAAAAGGTAATTATTTTCGGTTTGAATGCATGTCGGCAGATTCCATTTGGAATTATTATATTTCAAACGAAACAGAATTGCCCATATGGTTTTTGAGTGCCGCAAACTCCCGATTGTATTTTGCAAAACTATCTGAAAGCCAAAAGCTCAACCAGTTGCGGTCCAATTACCTCAAAAAAAATACTAACGACTCTCTCAATGCATTTTATGTGTTAGATACAACCTATGAATATTTATGGAATTTTGATGAAACCAAAACACCCTTGGCTGTATCCAATTTGAAAAAATTCCAGTATTCGGGTAAAGAAATTCATTATAAAATGACTTACAAAAACATAGTTGGAGGTTATTATTATTATGTGGGAGAATTGGATTCTGCTGAAAAGTATTTCACCGAAGGATATCAATTAGCTGCAGAAAAAAAACTCAGCAATTATCTATTCGACTATAGCATTAATCTGGGAGCTCTGGCATCAAGCAAAGGGTATTACGGTGTATCCGCAGACTATTTCTTGATTGCTCTAAACAATTCTGAACAACGAGATACTTCCTCTCTTTTAAATAACATAGCAGCCACCTACATGCAGGATGGAAAATTAGCAAAAGCATATAGTTACATCCTCAAAAACAAAAGGTACTTAGATTCACAAGACAAGTCCAATACAGCAGAGCTGGTCAAACTCACCTACATCAGTTATTTACTTGATTCAGACAAACCAAAAGAAGCAGATTATTATATAAAACTCCTCGATGCTCAAGGAGTTCAACCCATTTACCAGGGTGAATTATTTTTCAAAGAACTCGTATGTCAGATTCTTAAAGAAAAATATAAACTCAACGATATTTCAATGAAACAATTCATTGAAATACATCATGATAAATTCATCGAATCATATCCTACTATACTCTCCAATACAACAGATGTAGTATTGAATTATATCGAATCCCATTTTGAAGTGTTTAAAAACATCATCTTCGAAGCCAACAAAAAAATTGATACAAACACATTTTATGGTTTAGGGAAATACAATTTTTACGAATTGAAGAAAATGTACTCAGCAAGTACGGGTGATTTGAAAGGAGCATACATATGGTCTTCCATGGCCCAAAAAGAGTTAATTTATTATTATAAGGAAACCGACAGCATACGTGTCGCCGATTTCAACCAGAAATTTATAGTAAATGAATTCAATCTGAAACTCAAAGAATCGCAAGAAGAACTTGATGCCAAAAAAAACCAATTGATTACGTTCTCTATTGCTTTGGTTGCAATTTTGATCTTATTGGTATTTATAGTAATACAATCGCAAAAGCTGATTGCGAATAAATCCAATCTGATCCAACAGCAAGTTGAAATTTTAGAATCTCGACAAAAAGAATTAGAACTTCTGGAAGCCGAGAAAATACTTAAAGCAAAAGTTCACAGCATTTCTGAAAAAATTCTTGAAAATGGAAAGCGTATAAAACAACTCTTATCCAGCTCAAACCTCACAAACACCGAAGAAAGCCAGAAAATATTGCAATTATTGGATCAAAATTTCATGATTGATACAGTAGTAGATACCCATGTAAAACCATCGATAGATTCTGAAATTGACCAGATTATTGCATCCATTGGAATTGAAGAAGAATTAACAGATTCTCAAAAACAAATTTTCTCGCTCACATTAAATAATTACAAAGCCAAGGAAATAGCCATTATGCTTAACCTCAGTTATGCGTATGTGCGCAATGTGCAAAGCAAACTCCGTAAGTTGTTAAAAGAATGCGGAATCGATGATTTTAAAGACATTCAAAAACAAAAAA